>VFKN01000028.1 GCA_009885525.1 Anaerolineaceae bacterium
AGGGTTCGTAAAATAATAAGTTCTCCCACCCCATAAAAAACGATGTCATTGCGAGGGCGCTCTTGTTCTTCGCCCGAAGCAATCTCCTCATGAATACCGAGATTGCTTCGCCGCCAAAGAGCAAGCGTTGTACTGAGCCTGTCGAAGTAAGCGGCGGCTCGCAATGACACTATGGGAAGTTATTTATTTACAGACCCTTATTAGGATACTTGCCAAGAGTTCCCCTCATCCCCAATCCTTCCCCCGAAGGGAGTCGTCCCCTCTCCCTTTGGGAGAGGGCTAGGGTGAGGGAACGTCGCGCAAGCCGTCTTGCGTAAATCCTATTTATTATTTGCATCCGTACTATCCCTTGACGTAGGATAGTTTTTCACAAATGAAGCCGTCCTTTATCTGGAATATATCGACTCCTCGGACATGTCCCTTTTTTCCTGCCGCATCTTCCCACTTGTATTTCCAGCGCATAATGCACCGCTTACCAAGGCCGAAAATCTCCTCGATTTCGATATCGGCGTGGGGTGACTCGTGGAAGAAGTCCTGCCAAAACTGCGTTACTGCTTCCTTCCCCGAGTACACAGTGCCATCGGGGGCCGGGTTCGTATTTTCGAAGATACAATCGTCGCTCATCAGCTGCATCATACCTGAGACATCATGACGATTGAATGCCTTATTGAATTCGAGGACGATGCGGATGGCTTCTTCTATACGTGACATGCGGATTGGACTCATATGGATAACACTCCTTCAGTGGAAAGCCCGATTTTTTATTTCAAATCTGTTGATATCTTCAATTTTCGTTCTACCGTTTTTAATGGGAAAGACCAAAAACCCATCCGCAGATTCCACAGATTACGCAGATTTGATTTTAAAAATCGGCGTAATCTGTGGATGAATCCCGCTTGAAACACGGGAGAGCCAATTTTCGCAAGCCTGTACGCTCTCTGCGTGACAACCCCTCCCACACATTTCCTTAATATACAACCAATCTAAATTTCCGGCAATCAATTCGCCTTAAGATAAAATAGGGCTCTATGAAACTTGCCGCCATTTTACCCATGCGTCACCACAGCCAGCGCGTGCCTGGCAAAAATTATCGCCCGCTTGCGGGCAAACCGCTCTTTCATCACATTCTCGAAACCCTGCTCGCTGTTCCCGAAATTGAAACCGTCATAGTGGATACGGACTCCGAACCTGTGATGGATGGCGTGCGCCAATTTTTCCCCACCGTCAAGTTGATTTCGCGTCCCGAAAATCTCCGCGCAGATGATGTCCCCATGAACAATATTCTCCTGCACGATACGGCACAGGTCAACGCGGATTTTTATCTACAAACCCACTCCACCAATCCGCTCCTAAAAGCGGAAACCATCTCACGCGGAATCAAAACCTTCTTTAGCGAATATCCAAAATACGATTCGCTTTTCTCCGTCACACGCTGGCAAACGCGCCTGTATTTTCAGGATGGAAGCGCGGTCAATCACAATCCGCTCGAGTTGCTTCAAACGCAGGATTTGCCCCCCGTTTATGAAGAAAATTCCTGCTTGTATCTTTTCACGCGCGAGAATCTGCTCCGCAAACATCACCGCATTGGCGCCAAGCCCTTCATGTTCGCAATTGACAAAGACGAAGCCTGGGACATTGATGAAGAATTGGATTTCGATATTACAGACTTCTTGATGAAGAGAAGATTTTCCAAAGAGAAATAAACATGCAAAAAAAGGACTGGCTCGGCGTATTCCTCATGCTGGCGGTGACTGCCATTGCATATTTGCCATTGGCGCATCAGTTCGGCTTCCTCAACGATGACTGGTACTTGATGTTCGACGCGCATGTCGGCGGCGCAAAATTCTTTCACGAGGTTTACAGCGTAGACCGTCCATTGCGCGGATATTTAATGCAGGCGGCTTTCTCGCTGTTTGGATTGAATCCTTTTTATTATCAGATCAGCGCGTTTGTCTTTCGCGTGCTAAGCGGATTTGCGTTCTTCTGGCTGCTCAATCAATTATGGCGCAAGAGTCAATTTAATAATTTACTCGCCGCGCTTCTTTTTTTAATTTATCCCGGCTTTCTTTCGCAGATCAATCCCATTGATTATCAAGCGCAGATTTTCAGTTTGGCTTGCGGCATGTTTTCAGTTGCGTTGACGCTCAAAGCAATTCGCGCGGAGAAAATCTCCACGCGCGTGATTCTCACGGTGATATCTATTTTGCTCGGGTGGGTTTATCTCGGCATGGTCGAATATTTCATCGGCTTTGAAGTGCTGCGATTAATTTCAGTCGGAATAATATATTGGCGCGAGCAGGAAAAAAATATCGCGGCGCGATTAACTTCCGCGTTTAAAACCTTCCTCCCATTTTTAGCCAGCGTCGGCGGATTTTTAATCTGGCGGCTGTTCTTCTTTGAAGCCGCGCGCAAAGCCACCGATGTCAATTTGCAAATTTCGCAATTGTTTACATCTCCGCTCACCGCGTTGTGGTGGTTGAATTATTTAATACAGGATATGTTCAACGTGACGCTTGTCGCGTGGAGCTTGCCGTTGTATCTCATCGCCTTCCCCATGCGCTTGCGTGACATGCTCTTCGCAATTGGCTGGGCAATCTTCGCCGTGATGCTGGTCATCATCGCAATGCGGAAGACGCGCGCGACTCTGCCCGCTGATATGGATCACGAGTGGGGAGTTGAATCCTATTGGCTGAGTCTGAGCGTCATCGCAGCTGGACTCCTGCCGGTGATTATGGTCAACCGCCATGTGATCCTGCCCGATTATTCGCGTTACACGCTCGCGGCTTCCGTGGGCGTGGCAATTTTGATCGTCTCGGTCATCGAGAAAATATCAACGCGCTCCATGCAAATGGCGGTGATGGGATTTTTCGTCGCCGTCGCGGTGATGACGCATTATGGCAACTCGGTGAAAGCCGCAACGGAAACTGAATCGACGCGCAATTTTTGGCAGCAGGTCGCGTGGCGCGCGCCGAATATCCGCGCGGGGACGACTCTCATCGCGTCATATCCCAACAGCGCTTTGAGCGAGGATTATTTTATTTGGGGTCCCGCGAATTTTATCTATTATCCCGAAAAGCAGACGAGTGTTCCGCTGAATATCAAATTGCCAGCCGCAGTTCTCACCGATGATGTCGTTTTGCAGATCATCTCGAATGGTGGCGTGGAGACTCCGCTGCGGCGCGGAAATTATCTCGAACGCGATTTTGGCAATGTGCTGGTACTGATCCAAACAACGCCGAATGGCTGCGTACGCATCATCAATGGGGATGCGCCAGAACTCTCACCCGCCGATCAGCAACGACTATTTTTAATCGTGCCATTTTCGCGCCTGGAAAATGTGACCACTGAAGGTGATTCCAAAACTCCGCCCGCTGCGGTGTTCGGCGAAGAGCCTGCGCATAATTGGTGCTACTATTACGAAAAAGCCGACCTTGCCCGCCAGCGCAAAGAATGGGATAAAATCCCTGCTCTCTTAAAAAAGGCGCTCGCTGAAGGACATTACCCCGAAGACAGTTTGGAGTGGATGCCTTTCCTGCAGGCGGCTGCAAAACTCGGTGATGTTACACAAGTGCGCACCACAACAAAACTTTTGACCGCCGATAAATTCTTGCGATTGCAAACCTGCAAGATCATGAAAGACTTCATGCAAAAGGAAACTTTAAGCGAAGAAGTTGTATCGTTAATTGATGAGAATATATGCAAATAGATAGTGTGTCAGTTCCCTCTCCCTGTGGGAGAGGGCTAGGGTGAGGGCGCATATTATATGCAAATAATTTTGGGAATAGGTAATTTTATGGTTAAGAAAATCTCACTACTTTTTAGTATTCCCTGGTATCCAATTGCGATCAGTGCGTACCCTGTGTTGGCGCTGCTTTCCACCAACTCGGGACAAATTCGATCGGATGCGGGAGTTCGTTCTTTGTTGGCTGCAATTTTGTTTGGCGGACTTGTGTTTTTTATTCTTTGGTTATTTTTTCGCCAGGTACATAAAGCCGCCTTTCTTTCCGCGCTTTGGCTTGGGTTGTTCTTTGGTTTCGGTCATGCTTATATGTATATTGATGATGAATACCCAAAATCTGATTACACGCTCTGGCTTGTGATCGGATGTGGGATTTTATTTGCGCTGGCGTTATTTTGGGCGACGCGCCCCAAGTTGACTTTTGTTACAGCCGCGTCGATCGTTAACACGATGTCTGCGGCGCTGATCATCATGGTGGTTTGGCAGCTCGCTTCGAGCGCGCCTCCGCGCACCGCGCATGCTTTGGGGGCAAAGAATGCTCCGGTGGAGAGTGATCTCCGCGCGCCCGCTGATCCGCCCGATGTGTATTATTTCCTCCTCGATTCTTACGGCCGCGCCGATACGCTTAAGATCGCATATCACTATGACAATACCGCATTTTTAAATGGACTGAAGGAACGCGGATTTTATATCGGCGAGTGCAGCCAGAGCAATTATGTCCGCACGGATATTTCGATGACCGCGACGTTGAACATGACCTATTTGCAGGATCTCGATAGCGCGTTTTCTCCTGATAGCACCAAGCGCGGTATTTTATGGGATTCGTTAAAGCATAGCGCCGTGCGTTATAACTTTGAAAGCATGGGCTACCAGACCGTGAATTTTGCAACGGGCTTTGATTGGAATGAATTGCGCGACGCGGATGTTTTCCTTGCGCCGCCGCCCATCTCTTCGGGTATGAGCGAATTTGAAGGACTCTTCCTCGACACAACTCTTGCGCGTTATATCAAGGATTGGGGCTGGGTTGACCCTGATGCTTTGCTGGGACAGAGTTTCCGCGATCGCTTCAATAATATTTTTGACAGCATTGATGAAATGGCACAGATGCCCGGCCCGCAATTTGCGTACATTCATGTGATCTCGCCGCATCCGCCTTTTGTGTTTGACCCCAAAGGCAACCCCACCTATCCGCCCGATTTTTGGAACGATCAGCGCATGTATCCTGCCGACCTGTATCAAAAAGGATATCTCAATCAGTTGCAGCATCTTAATGACAAAGTATTAGCTGCGATCGATACCATTCAATCTGAGTCTAAAACTCCGCCGATCATCATCATTCAAGGCGATCACGGTCCCTGGTTGCAGCCGCAGGATCGCCGCATGTGGATTCTCAATGCATATTATTTACCCGGAAATAATGACAAGTTATATAAGACCATCACGCCCGTGAATACGTTCCGCATTGTGTTCAATTCGTATTTCGGCGGCAAGTATGAAATCCTTAAAGATGTCAGTTATTTTTCGCCCGTGCCGAAGATTTATGATTTCTCTGTGATACCCAATAAATGTAAATAACCCGCCCTCACCCCTAACCCCTCTCCCAAAGGGAGAGGGGAATCTGACTCCCTTCCTCCTTTGGGGGAAGGGCCGGGGATGAGGGTGCATTATAGGAAAAAAACATGCCAACTATTCTAATGACTGCCCCGTATATGATCTCATTTTTAGATCGCTTCAAACCTATCTTTGATAAATATGGAATTGATTTGATCGTTCCCGAAGTAGAGGAACGCATGGAAGAAAATGACCTGCTCAAATACGCGGGGCAATTCGACGGTGCAATTTGCGGTGATGACCGTTACTCCGCCCGCGTGCTGGATGCCTGCTCTCCGCGCCTCAAAGTGGTCTCGAAGTGGGGCACTGGCGTTGATTCAATTGACGCGGTTTCCTGCGCTCGGTTAGGAATTATGCTCGGGCGCACGCCCAACGCGTTTACCACCCCCGTAGCGGATACCGTTCTCGGATACATGCTCACCTTCGCGCGCCGCGGCCCGTGGATGGATGCCGCCATGAAACGCGGCGAGTGGGAGAAAATCCCCGGCAAAACATTAAGCGAATGTACACTTGGAATTATCGGCATTGGCAATATCGGCAAAGCCGTCACCCGCCGCGCGCGCGCCTTTGGCATGCAAGTTTTAGGCACAGATATTATTGATATTGACCATGTATTTATCAGTGAGTCCGGTATTCAAATCTCTACTCTCTACTCTCTACTCTCTAACTCTGATTTTATTTCTGTGAATTGCGACCTCAATCCCACCTCTCACCACCTCATCAACGCGGATACGCTGGCGAAGATGCGCTCCAACGCCATTTTGATCAACACCGCACGCGGACCGATCGTCCACGAAGTGGATTTAATCTCCGCGCTGCAAAATAAACAAATCGCCGGCGCCGCGCTGGATGTCTTCGAGTTCGAGCCGCTGCCCAAAGACAGTCCATTACTCAAGATGGATAACGTCATGCTCGCGCCGCATAACTCCAACTCCAGTCCCACCGCATGGGAGCGGATTCACTGGAACACGATCAAGAATTTATTAGACGGTTTGGGGATTGATAGCAGCGGGCTTGCTTCGATGCGTGGTTGAATCAAAAATCTTTTAAACACAAAGGCTTGCGCTGAGCCTGTCGAAGTGACACAACGGGCACGAAGGAAAAGCGAATTAAAGGTTGCGCTCTTTCATTCCTTTGTGTACTTTGTGTCCTTCGTGTTTAGGCTCTGCGCGACTCAAAAAATGAATTGATCGGCATATACAGCAAAATAATCAAATTGATAATATAAAACAATGCGCGCAAGCCGATCAACACGGCGGCAAACGAGACCGGTTCCACGCCGACGAGGGTGTAAAGATAAAGCGAGGATGTTTCGATCAAGCCCAGCCCGCCGAGAATGGTGATGGGAATGATCGAGATCAATTGTAAAATGGTGGTGACAAAGATAATGGACATGAAACCAATCGCCACGGAAAATAATCTCAGTTGCGCCACATACCATGCGAGTGTGACCAGAAAATAAATCGTGGAAAGCGAAAACGCGGTGACGGTCGTCTTAAAGATCGCATCGCGTTTTTCATGGACGAGCGCTTCCAATCCATCCATTGCCTGCGCGATGATCGCGACGCGGATCAGTTTCGTTTTTTCGAGAATGTTGCGCAGGAAGGTTGTCAGCCGTTCGCGCAAAAATATTACCAGCAAAAAACCAAACAGCGGCGCGCCGATCACAGCCAGCAGAACAATAACTGTATTATGCAAAACTAAAATTTGATCCCACAAGAGCAGACTGGAAATAAGCAGCGCCACCCAGATCGCAAACAGGTCGCCGATCTTGGTGATGATGAAAACCAGCGCGGCGCGGCTCGTCTTTACACCTTCTTCTCCGCGCAGCATCAGCAAATAAGATGCAATTCCCGCGCTGTTGGCGACGAGATTTGAAAGTCCGTTTTGCATGACGACGATCCCGACCATCCGCGCGTATGGAATGGGCAGGTTCAATAATTTTTTATATTGATACGTTTTTAGCAAGGTCAATGAGAAATATAAAATGGCATACGCCCACAGCCAGTTCCATGCCATGTGATTGCGTAAGGTCAGCAGCTCGTTGAGGTCGGTTCGCGAGAGCGTATATCCGATCAGCGCAAGCGCGAGAATCGCTTTGATAAATGTCCACAGTTTCGAGCGGGGGGAAGTTTTTTGAGTCATAAGGTGTGAAGAAAAATTATACCTTCTAAAAAAATCGGAGTCCAAAGTCTCCAGACTTTGGACTCACCCTCCAATGTCGGGAGACATTGGACTCCAGTTTCATCATTTTGTCACTTCTGGCGTAAAATAGCGGAGACTTTTACTTTCATCCATTAGACGTTATCGGAAATAACTCCGAAGGAGTGAAATGATTATAGAAAGAAAGCAAAATTAAATTTAACCCCGAAGGGGTGGGATGGTTTTGAGCACAAGCCATGCC
>VFKN01000146.1 GCA_009885525.1 Anaerolineaceae bacterium
TTGATGCGAATTTGCGCCGTTTTCTATAATCTTGCCATCCCTTCGGGATTGAAAACGGCTTGAAGTAGAAGAGTTAATCTTTGCTGGCTAATTTCCGATAACGTCTATTATAATAAGACATAAATCGTGATATTCCTGCGCATTTTAGTGGAAGGAGATTGCCATGTCTTTGAAACCAAAATTTTTAGGGGGATTGTTGTTTTTATGGCTCGCGATTTTAGCGTGCAATATAAACACCACGTCTGCGCCGGTCCAACCCGCTTTCGACCCTACTAAAGCGGCGCTCGAATTTCAGGCAACCATGATGGCGCAGCAGTCGACTCAATCCGCGTTGAATTCGCAGCCGCCCGCTCAGCCAACCTTACAACCTCCGCCCCAGCCGCCTGCGCAGCAAGCGACCGTTGCCCCGCCGCCTACGCAACAGCTGCCCACACCCACTGAAGATGTCGAAGCAAAAATAAAGGCCGCCAACGTGCTGGTCTATGAAAATACGGACGCGCTCGGGGTTGGCATGTGGGTCCAGGATGCGCTAGATGGGATGGGCATCAGATATACTCAAACCGGTTCATACAGCGGGCGTTTCATGGAACAATTAAACTCAGGCAAAGCCTACGACCTGATCATCGTTGACGCGGAAGATCAAAGTTCCGTCTCAGGCGAATTTTGGGATGTGATCAATACCCGCCTTTCGCGCGATAAAGCCGCATTGATCATAGAGATCTGGTATTTGGACAGGGAAGCCAACGGACCGATCAGCAAAATATTGGGAGGATGCGGCATCGCTTATCAAAAGGATCACGACCTCGCCGAGTCAATTTATTGGTGGGAACCCACGCATCCCATCTTCAACGAGCCCAATACGATACTGCCGCTGCTGCACTACAATCGCTATTGGTCCAGCCAGGCCGGGGATCGAATCCGACTCGGAAGCGGGGGGGATGCGACCCTGCTCGCGGGACTCGCTACAAACAAATCATCGGATGGAGCCGTGCTTGCGACCTGCTATGGCGGGCGCGTGATCGTGCAGACATTTATGGATCATGATTACAAATCAGCGGATATGATTCCATTGTGGCAAAACTACATCCACTACACGTTGAAGAATCATTTTTTGGCAACGCAATAACTTCAAGAAGTCCCGAGGGTTAAAAGCCTTCGGGACTTCTTTCAAAAAGACATATCGTATAATGTAGGGTCGGTTGACAACTTGCCCTGCATTATTTTTGGAGAAATCAAAATGACTTACAAACAAACCAGATGGAGTCTTGACCCGCTTTACCCGAGTTACGAAAGCGCGGAACTACAAAATGCCTTCGACATGATCGAAGAACAGGTCACATCTTTTGAAGGCGTGCGCGGAAAACTCACCCCCGATATTTCCAGCGAACAATTCATGCAAGCCATGCGCGCCAGTGAAGAGACCACGCGCATCGCGCATAAACTTTATGCCTTCGCGGGGCTATCGTTCACTGCGAATACGCAAGATCAAGCCGCGCAAAGTTTGCAGGCGCGCGCGCAACAATTTCTGGCGGAGATCGAAAACCGCACGCTCTTCTTCAGTTTGTGGTGGAAGGAACTGGATGAAACCAACGCCGCGCGCCTGATGAACGACTCCGGCGATTACCGCTATTACCTTGAAGCGATTCGACTCTTCAAGCCGCATACACTCAGCGAAGCGGAAGAGAAGATCGTCAACCTCAAAAACGTGACCGGCTCAAACGCTTTGGTCACGCTTTACGACTCAATTACAAATCGCTACGTTTATAAATTGAAGGTGGATGGAAAAACGCAGGAACTCACACGCGGACAGTTGATGCGCTTCGCTCAAGGCAGCGACCCGAAGATGCGCGCGAAAGCGTATCAGGAGTTGTATCGCGTTTATGGCGAAGCGGGTCCCATCCTCGGGCAGTTGTATCAGACCCTCGCGCGCGATTGGCATAATGAGAATATCTCGCTGCGCAAATTCAAAAATCCAATCTCTGTCCGCAACCTCAACAATGACATTCCCAACGAAGCCGTGGATGCGTTGCTCGAAACCGCGCGCAAGAATAACAAAATTTTCCAGCGCTATTTCAAGTTGAAGGCCAAAATGCTCGGCGTAAAGAAATTGCGCCGCTATGATATTTATGCGCCCGTGGCCGGCTCGGATAAAAAATACAAATACGATAAAGCCGCTGAAATGGTCTTGGAATCATTCAGCGCGTTTGATCCAAAGGTGGGCGAACTTGCGCGGCGCGTTTTTGATGACAATCGCATCGACAGTGAAGTCCGCAAGGGCAAACGCGACGGCGCATTCTGCTGGTCTGTCGTGCCAGAGATGACGCCATATGTGCTGCTGAATTATCAAGGCAATGCACGCGACATCGCAACCATGGCGCACGAACTTGGACACGCTATTCACGCGATGCTGGCTTCGCATCACAGCACGTTTACATTTCACTCATCGCTTCCGCTCGCGGAAACTGCATCCACGTTCGGCGAGATAATGTTCACCGACAAATTGCTCTCCACCGAAAAGAATAAAGACGTGCGCCGCGATATTCTCTTCAAACAAGTGGATGATGCGTACGCGACCATCATGCGCCAATCGTATTTTGCGATGTTCGAAAAGCAGGCGCATGAGATGATTCAAAAGAACGCTTCCGTGGATGAAATCTGTGCGGCTTATATGGAAAATCTAAAGGAACAATTCGGCGATGCAATTGAATTGAGCGACGAGTTCAAATGGGAATGGGTTTCCATCCCGCATATTTATCACACACCGTTCTATGTATATGCATATGCGTTCGGTCAACTACTGGTCTTCTCGTTGTATCAGCAATACAAGCTCGAAGGCGAAGCGTTCAAACCGAAGTATCTCAAGATACTATCAGCGGGAGGTTCTGAAGCGCCCGCGAAAATCCTCGAGGAAGCGGGCATCAACATCCGCGACCCGAAATTCTGGCAGGGCGGTTTCGATGTGCTGGAGAAATTGGTGGGTGAGTTGGAAAATTTATAAGAAGCGTAAACCTCCGGGAAAATCTCGGAGGTTTTTTTGATGCAATCTTCCAACTATTTAAGGGTCTTACGCTGATCCGTTTTTTTATAAGTACATTAAGAATTTACAAGTTAAATGCTTGCACAAAAAACAAGAATTTTCAACACAAAGGACACGAAGTACACGAAGGTTTTAAGGTCTTCCTTCGTGACCTTTGTGTCCTTCGTGTTAAAGCCTTTTTGGTTTCGGCTTGTCTGAGTTAAGGTTTAACGCCCGGTTTGACTTCCCCGCCAATCACTTCCCCCACGGTTTTTATAACCAATCCATTTTTTTGCTGTTCAGAAAGCCACTGTGCAAACTGCAAAAATGTTTCCAGCGGAACTGAATATTGATCACAGCCATCACAGACATGGTGAAAAACAAAAATTGCCCAGCCGCCGCCGTTTTCCTCCACCTGGGAGACATAACGGGTCATTTTTAGAAAGCTCGTATCTTTTACGATATAAGGCATGGCTTGTATTGCATATGCATCGGCAGGGGGAATAGATTCGGGTCCGCTGGAAACTGCGCGCGCGCTGTTATATCCACAGTCGATCACAGCCTGTCTTGCCGCATCGTCATAATGCCCGTATGGATATGCAAAAGAAGTGACCTTAAATTTACGTGCAAGCAAATTCAAACGATCCTTACACACCTCGCGCTTGAGTTCTGCGCCGCTCACAGTGGCCAGGTTTATATGGCTGAGTGTATGCCCCCCGATCTCATTACCGTCTGCATATAGAGCACGCAGCTGTCTTCTATTTAAGTAGTTGGGTTTGCCGGTGAACCCGCTGACAACATAGAATGTGGCGTGTAGTTTGGTTCCTTTAAGGATGGGGCGCACATAATAATTATCCGCATTTCCATCGTCGAAGGTTAAACTAACGACGGTTTTCTGAAATGTGCTGCTTTCCTTTGTGTTCGCTACAGGTACTTTTGTATTTGCAATAGGAACACTGCCGCAACCAACAAGGAGAATCGTGATTAGTAATGTAATTAATTTGTGGGGAAGTTTCATTCGATCCAAATATTGATATAGAAAGTGAGGCCGGCAGGATTCGAATAACATTCCTCGATGAAGCCAGCAATCAAATTTAGTGGGCCCGGTAGGATTCGAACCTACGACCAAGCGATTATGAGTCGCCTGCGCTAACCGCTGCGCCACGGGCCCCCGAAGATATGCTGTATTATACAGTTTTATAGCGTGTTTTGTCCATATATGGGGGGCATGAAAGGAGAAAAACATGGATACAAAAAATCAAAGACAGACGACTATTATTAAAAAAATAACCGATGATTACTTGCCAATATGGCTGGAGGCATTTCTAATTGACCGGCGTTCTCAAAACCTGTCGCCGAATACACTGCGCTATTACCAAAGGGATTTGAACACGTTCTCCACCTATAGTGAAAGTCAAGCGGTGAGCACCATCGACCAGGTTACGCCAGATGTGTTAAGGCGCTTCCTTTTGTGGTTGAGTGAGACTGGCCATAATGCGGGCGGAATCCATGGCCACTACAGAGCAGTCAGAGCGTTTTTCATTTGGTACGAGAAGGAGGCAGAACCAGACAACTGGAAAAACCCCATTGCCAAAGTGAAGGCCCCCAAAGTCGGAAAGCAAATTTTAGAGCCCGTCTCACTTGAAACCGTCTCTGCCATGCTGGAGAATTGCGGCACTAATTTTTATGGAATGAGAGACAAGGCGCTTATTCTCTTTTTGTTGGACACCGGAGCTCGCGCCTCCGAGGTATGCGCTATGGATATAAAGGATGTGAATGCCATTACGGGTGAGGCATTTATTCGACATGGTAAGGGAAATAAGGCGCGTAAAGTTTATCTGGGAAGCAAATCCAGAAAGACACTACGCTCATATTTGCGTACCAGAACAGACGGAAATGCAGCATTATTCGTAGGGAAGACGCGGGAACGTCTCACTTATGACGGCATAAAGCAGACAATCGATCGGAGAGCAAAGTCAGTACAAGCGGAGAATGCCTCTCCCCATGCGTTCCGTAGGGCATTCGCCATCAACTGCCTTCGTGCGGGCATGAATATATACACACTCAAGGAACTCATGGGACACGAGGACCTACAAGTATTACAGCGTTATTTGAAAGTCACTGAGGTGGATACAGCCATCGCTCACCGTCAATTTGCTCCAGTGGACAATTTACTCAGGCGAACGGAAAAAGGAATGAAATGAAACGGAGAATCTTTCTATTCATTAGCGCGTTGGTTTTGGCAATGCTCGCATGTAAGGCAGCGGAGAATACGCCGCCTGCTCCAGCAATGGTAATGTCCCTGCCCACTTCCACACGCGCCCCACCAGTGACCCCTGCCCCACAGACATGCCAGATCAAAACTGGCTTTGCGGCAGGCAAGGTGAACATGAGAACATGCGGCGGCACACGCTGCCCGAATGTCACGATATTGCATGAGGGCGAAACATTGACCCGGATTATGCGCCACGCAGTTGATGGTTGGGTTCCTGTCAGGAATTCCACCGGCTTGCACGGTTGGGTAAATTCAAAATATATAACTTGTCCCCGATTGAGGGATAAAGCGAGGAAAGAATGACTACATCTGACAACAAA
>VFKN01000033.1 GCA_009885525.1 Anaerolineaceae bacterium
AAAACAGATCCCACCCATGTCCCTTTTGGTGACAAAGCGCGCTCGTGAACTCAACCTCAGTTGCTCGTGGGGCTGAGTGACTCTCCCCTAATTTTTGAGATGATACGTTCTCTGTGGTAAATATTCTTTTCCGCGCACTATGCGGGCTATTAAGAAACAGTCTCTAAGGCCGTATACTTCGTAACGTATAAGAGTAAGAACTTATCGTTGCGTGTTGACTAAATTTCGGAGGAAGTGTAAATGAAAAAGTTCTTTGAAAGATTTTCACGCAGGACATGGATCATTATCGGCGCAGTCGCTGTAATCCTGCTGGTAGCGCTGATCATCGCCGTTAGATCGGGGAGTGGAACACAAACCACTTACGAAACCACCCCCGTGGCGCGCGGCAATTTGATCGCCACAGTCGGCGCTACGGGCAGTGTGCGCGCGCTGCAAAGTGCAACCCTCGTTTGGCAGACAACTGGATCGGTGAAAGAAATTAGTGTGAATGTTGGTGATCTGGTCAAACACGATGATGTGCTCGCCAGTCTCGATAAAAGCTCACTTAACCAAAGCATCATCCTTGCAGAAGCCGATCTTGCCAGCGCAAAAAAAACGCTGGATGACCTGCTTAATTCAGATACTGCACGCGCACAAGCCCTGCGCACATTGGATACAGGCGAAACAAATTACCAAAAAGCCTATGACTACCGTAAAGGCTTGAATGGCAAGATCGATATTGTCGAAACCTACTGGAAGTTCGGAAAACTGCGGTCACGCACCTACAAAGGATACGCCGATGCAGAAACCATTAGAGATGCAGATGAAAAACTCGCGCTCGCGGAAGCACAGTTAAATGATGCGCGCCGCAATGCAGAACGATTAAAGAACGGCGTTGACCCTGTTGATATTGCCTCTGCAGAAGCGCATGTCGCTGCCGCGCAATCCACTTTGAATATGACACACGTTGTGGCGCCATTTGATGGCACAGTCACACAAGCTACGCCCGCAATAGGTGATCAGGTTTCCGCAGGAAGCATCGCTTTCCGTATAGATGATCTCTCGCATTTGCAGGTTGATCTGCAAGTTTCGGAAGTGGACATTAATAATATCGTCGTTGGCCAGGATGCTACGTTGACCTTTGACGCAATCCTAAACAAGGAATATCACGGCCAAGTCGTAAAAGTAGGACGGGCCGGCGATACGGTGCAAGGCGTGGTTAATTTCGTGGTCACGGTTGAATTGACTGACGCGGATGAATTTGTCAAACCAGGCATGACCGCTGCAGTGAACGTAGTGATAAAAGAACAAAACGATGTGGTCCTGATCCTCAATCGCGCAGTTCGTCTGGTGGATAAGGAACGCGTAGTGTATGTGCTGGTCAACGGTCAAGCGGAGTCGATCAAAGTACAGCTCGGCACAACAGATGGAGTGAACAGCGTACTTGTCGGCGGCGATATTAAAGAAGGTGACGCGATCATTCTGAATCCGCCTTCAAGTAACCGCGGTCCGTTTGGAGGTTAATATGGATTGGGTGATCGAGGCCCGCAACCTGACAAAAACCTATAAGATGGGCGAATTTGACGTGCAAGCTTTACGCGACGTCTCATTCAGCATCGAACGCGGCGAAATGGTATCCATCATGGGACCTTCCGGCTCGGGTAAATCCACAATGATGAATACGCTCGGCTGTTTAGATAGACCCACCTCCGGTGAATATATTTTGGATGGCGAATCTGTCGCAGACATGAGTGACGACCAGCTCGCCAGCGTCCGCAACCGCAAAGTTGGATTTGTCTTTCAGAGTTTTAATCTACTCTCGCGCTTAACCGCACTGGGCAATGTCGAATTGCCATTGCGGTATGCAGGGCTTGCTGAAGGGCGAAAAGAACGCGCGCGCGCCGCCCTGGAGGCAGTCGGCTTGGGTGACCGCATGACTCACCGCCCGTATGAACTCTCCGGCGGACAGCAGCAGCGCGTGGCGGTTGCGCGCGCATTGGTCAATGATCCCGCCATTATCATGGCAGACGAACCGACCGGGAATCTGGATTCAAAAGTCGGCAAAGAGATTATGAACCTGCTGCTGAAACTTAATAAAGATCGCGGCACAACATTGATCATCGTCACACATGATCCAAACATCGCCGAGCAAACCCAGCGCGTAATCCGCTTGCGCGACGGCGAGCTCGACCCGGCTTACGATGAAAAAGGAAACAAAAAATGAGCTTCTTACAAGCGCTCCTTGAAGCATTAGAAAGTTTGAACGGAAATAAACTACGCTCCGGTCTGACTGTGCTTGGCATTGTCATCGGCGTTGCAGCCGTGATCGCCATGCTTGCGCTCGGCAACGGCGCGCAAGCCGCCATCACCGGTTCGATTAGCAGCATCGGGACAAATCTGCTCTTCGTATTTAAGGGTACCCGCGATGGTCCGCCTGGCCCCGGGGGCGATCGCAGGAGCGGAAATAATGACCGCCCATTAACTCTCTCCGACGCAGATGCGATTGCAGATCCGTTCGCCGCGCCGTCGGTGGCATCCGTCGCGCCGGCTATTCAAACAAATGGAACAATCGCTTTTGGCGGCGAAAATACCACCACGCAAATTTCCGGTGTCACGACGGCGTATGCATCCGTGCGTAATATGGAATTGAGCGAAGGCGAGTTTATCAATGAAGAGCATTTACTTGGACGCATGTCTGTCGTTGTACTCGGACCTGAAACAGCGGATACGCTTTTCGGACATCATGATGGCGTGGTTGGCGAGGTCATCCGCATTGAAGGTCAGCCGTTCCGTGTGATCGGTGTGCTGGTTGCCAAAGGCGGCGGCACATTCGGAAGCGAAGATAACGCCGCTTATATTCCTTTCACCACCGCGCAAGCGCGCCTGATCAAAAACAACTCACGCGACGAGGTGGATGTTCTGTTAATACAAGCCACCAGTTCCGAAACTGTGGATCTAGCGGTGGATGAAATTTCAAATATTTTACGGCAGCGCCATCGCACACCCATTGGCGCAGACGATTTTACTGTCCTCACACAGCAGGATTTTTTGAAAACTTTTGAAACGATCACAGGCGTTTTGACTGTTTTCCTCGGCGGCATCGCGGCAATCTCTCTGCTTGTGGGCGGCATCGGCATCATGAACATCATGCTTGTCTCGGTCACCGAGCGGACGCGCGAGATCGGTTTGCGTAAGGCTTTGGGTGCGCGCAAAAAAGATATTTTGATGCAATTCCTAACGGAATCCTCCCTGCTCAGTTTGATCGGCGGCATTATCGGGATTACCTTTGGCTGGTTAATCGCATTCACTGCAGGGACAGTCGCCGAGGCGTTAGGCTATGATTTCACCCCCATCGTCGGCACAGACGCGGTCATCCTTTCGACCAGTTTCTCGGCAGCCATTGGTTTGTTCTTTGGGATCTATCCCGCGAGCCGCGCCGCGAACCTTGAACCCGTGGAAGCCCTGCGCTACGAGTAAGCATCCATGATCAAGCAAAAACATAAAAGCCTGTATATATTCCTCTTGCTTGTTCTTTTAACTCAGGCTTGTATGCAGGTAAAATCAGACGCAACTGTTTCACCAACCGCGCAAAACACCTCGCTGCCAATACAAACCAAAGCCAGATCAACTGCAACTACGCAGGCGATTTCTACCGCGACGCCGGTCACTATTCCAACCGCGACAGAAACATCCGCGCCCAAGATAACGATTAGCGCGGTAAGAGGGAATTTATTCATCCGCCGCGGACCAGACACAGCGTACAATCAGGTCGGCGTGCTTTACAAAGGCACAACTGCCAACGTCATTGCGCGGGATGTACTTGCCAAATGGGTGCAGATTAACATTCCACACTCCGCGGAGAAAGGCTGGGTTTCGGTGTTGACCGAATATTCAAAAGTGGAAGGCGATCTGGACACCCTGCCGCAATTCACTCCCACCGATTGGCCCCTGCCCGCGTATTTGCGCAACTGCACACATCACCAAATGTTCATCGAGCCTGGAAAAATATTTCTGGATTCGTCCTATACACTAGAAAATGAAGTCTGGTTATATCCGGGACATTACACCGTTTACGACATCAGCATGCCCGATGAACCCGCCTTCCTTGAAGTGGATATGCGCGAAGGCGCGACCGTAGAGATCAACGAAGATGGCGCGGGTGAGTATCGTAAATGCCCGCAGTAGATAATTGGTAATTAGAAAAAAACAAACTCAGGAGAATCGTTTCATGTCCGAAAAGTTTAATCAGTTAAAAGAAGTTCTCGGAGAGGTCTCAGATTTACATCACGTTACTGCGATGTTGGAATGGGATCAGCAGGTGAACATGCCGCCCGGAGGCGCCGAGGCACGCGGGCAACAAATCTCGACCATCAGCACGATCGCGCACAAAAAAGCCACCTCTCAAGAAGTGGGCAATCTGCTTGACGATTTGGAGGGCCAATTCGCAGAGGGCTCGGATGAAGCCGCGCTGGTGCGCGTCACTTCGCGCGAGTACGGCAAAGCCATCCGCGTACCGTCTGAATTCGTGGCGGAACAGGCGATTGTCACCACCAAGGCATTCGAGGCGTGGATCGAAGCGCGCAAGAAATCAGACTTTTCCATCTTCCGCCCGCATCTCGAAAAGATGGTGGAGATGAAGCAAAAATATATTCAATATTTTCCGCCCACTGAGCATCCTTACGATGTGCTGCTGGATGATTACGAACCGGGCATGAAGACTTCCGAGGTGAAGGAAATTTTCAACAACCTGCGCCCTAGACAAGTGGACTTGATCAAGAAAATTAAATCCGCCAAACAGGTGAAGGATGATTTCCTGCATAAAGCCTATAACGAAAAAAAAGTTTGGGATTTTAGCGAGACGATCATCTCGCAATTTGGATATAATTTTAATCGCGGCAGACAGGACAAAGCCGCGCATCCTTTCCAAACCACATTCAGCGTGAACGATACGCGCATCACGAATCGCTTTGAAGAGGGAAGTCCGCTCTCGACGCTTTTCAGCGCGATGCACGAAGCGGGTCACGCGATGTACGAGCAGGGCAGCAACCCGGCGTATGAACGCACCCCACTCGCGGGCGGCACGTCGCTCGCGGTGCATGAGTCGCAATCGCGCATGTGGGAAAATTTGGTGGGCCGCTCACTCCCGTTCTGGGAACATTTTCTGCCTAAGTTAAAAAAATCATTCCCTTCGCAGCTCGATGGGTTGAGTGTCAAGTCGTTCTATAACGCGATCAATAAAGTTGAGCCGTCGCTGATCCGCGTCAATGCGGACGAAGCGACTTATAACCTGCATGTGATGCTGCGCCTCGAAATGGAAATTGGTATGATCGAAGGTAAGTTTGCGATCAAAGATTTGCCCCAAATTTGGAACGAGAAGATGAACGATTATCTTGGCATCGTCCCGCCGAACGACGCGCAGGGTGTGCTGCAGGATATTCACTGGTCGAGTGGCTTGATGGGATATTTTTCGACGTACGCGCTCGGGAATTTGGTTTCGGCGCAGTTGTGGGAGAAGATCAACGCGGATATCACTGACCTCGATGAACAGATCCGCGCGGGCAAATTTGACGCGCTGCTCGGCTGGCTGCGCGAAAAGATTCACGTCTTCGGTCATAAGTATGACCCGCAAGACCTTGTGCAAAAAGTGACCGGCTCGAAGATCGACGCTGCGGCGTATGTGCGCTATTTGACCAGGAAATACAGCGCTATTTACGAGCTGTAGTTTATAGCCTTAAACATATTTCACCACAGAGATCACGGAGCGCACAGAGGTTTTTCTGTGAATCTCGGTTCTCTGTGGTGAAATGCTTTTTAGGAATTTGTAACGCGACATAAATGTCGCGTTACGGTATTACTCACTATGAAAAAAATTATCCTCTTCGCCACCCTACTTGGACTTTTATCTGCCTGCGCCCAGCAAATTGGAACTGCCGCGCCGACGGCTTTGCCGCCCAATTATCTCTCGACTGTCGTGGGGTTGACCGGCGAAGCCGCCTTCGCAACTGCGGATGCGTTGACGCCGACTGCCACAGCCGAGGTGACATCTGCGCCTACACAAACACAAACGCCCGCGCCGACTTCCTCGCTGCCGAGTCCAACTCCCACGTATGAAGCGGGCTTCACCAAATTCGCGGACTTGCGTTTCGTCTCACCGGGTCCCATGTCCAGCCTTGTTTCGCCAATCAACCTGAAATTATTACTGACTTCCGGTAAAAGCGATCTCGTGAAAGTAGACCTGCTCGGCGAAGATGGGCGCATGTTATATACCGACCTGCTGCGCGTGGATCACGGCAACGCTGGCAGTTACCGGGTTTTCGATGTGGAATATGAAACTCGCGCGGTTTCTGAAAAAGGTTACTTCCGCTTAAGCACCAAGGACGAGCACGGCAATCTGCAAGCGCTCAACAGCATGCCTGTGCTTTTATATTCGCTTGGCGATGCGCAACTTAACTTACCCGGTAACATGATCTATGAACGCGTTTCGTTTAAAGATTTGAAGAACGGGTCAGTGATCATCGGCAGCGAACTTAAACTCAAAGGCCGCTACTGGCCCTTCAATAACCAGCCCACTTTTTTGGATATGATCACGTCGGACGGCGGCAAGGTGATTGCCTCGCGCGTATTGAATTTCAAAGGCATTGACCCCGAAGATTTCGAGACAACCCTGCCCTACAAAGTGACCGAACCCACCAAGGCCCGCCTCACCATTCACCAGGAAAACCCGGTTTTGAGCGTGGATGATCCACTGTTGAAGAAATATATTTATTATTATTCGATCGAGGTTTTGTTGAATCCATAGAAAGAACTCGCCCCACGGCTTATTCACAGGATGCTTCGCATATGGAACTCAAATCTCTGCTTAAACTTCTCGTTGAAACTGAATCCCCTTCCCATGATAAAGCCGCCGTGGATCGTGTCGGCACGCTCGTGGCGGATGAAGCGCGTAAACTTGGCGCTGAAATTGAAATTATCAAGAACGCCAAAACCGGCGACCATGTCATCTCAAGATGGGGGCGCGGCAGCGGCGGCATCTTATTGATGTGTCACATGGATACAGTCTTCCCGCTCGGCACGCTCAAAAAAATGCCATACCGCGAAGCCGATGGAAAAATATTCGGTCCCGGCACGCTGGATATGAAAGCGGGCATTGTCATCTCGCTGGGAGCAATCGCGCGCTTACAGGAATCCGGTAAAGATTTTACGCGGCCCGTAACTCTGCTTTGCACATCCGATGAAGAGATCGGCAGTAGCACTTCGCGCGAACATATCGAGCGTCTCGCAAAAGAATCGGAGATGGTCTTTGTACTCGAGTCCGCACTGCTGGATGGCTCGCTCAAAACATGGCGCAAAGGCGGCGGCACAATGTACGTCAAAACAAAAGGACGCGCTGCGCACGCGGGTGGCGACCATGAAAAGGGGCGCAACGCCATCGAAGAAATGGCGCATCAGGTGCTTGCCATTCAAAAATTAACCGATTACGAAAAAGGCACGACGCTCAGTGTTGGGACGATTCAAGGCGGGACAGTTTCGAATGTTGTGCCCGAAGAATGTTCGGTGAAAGTGGATATCCGCGTGCTTCATCCCGAAGAGTGGACGCGCATCGAATCCGCGTTTGCAAACCTTAAGCCGATTCTCGACGGGACTTCGATCAAAGTCGGCGGCGGGATGAATCGTCCGCCGATGCCCTTCGACGATAAGATCAAATCCGCGTTTGATAAAGTCAAATCAATTGGCGAGAAACTTGGGATGGAAATCAAAGCCGGCGGCAGCGGCGGAATGTCCGACGCGAATTTTGTCGCGCCGCTCGGCATCCCGGTCATCGACGGCATGGGCGCAATCGGTGAAGGTTATCATTCGGAACGCGAGTTCATATTCGCAGATTGTCTCGAAGATCGCACAAAATTATTGGCGGCGCTGCTGGCAGAATGGTAAAAAATCAGTGACTCCGCATACAGATTTTCATCTCCATAAGGAGGTTCGTTGAAATTCTTTAGGCAGCATAGTGACATTTTATTACAGCATCTCTTGCGCCGCGGCAACGCCCGAAAGATATGCCCCATGCACCGTTGACGGGTATTCGCGGTTGGTCGCTTCACCCGCAAAATATAAAACATCGCCCACAGGCTCGGCCAGCGTATCGTAATCCTTTCCACTCGCAAACGGCGAAATGTGCGAATACGAACCAAACGCAAACGGATCTTTGCCCCAGCGCGTAATCACGTATCCAACCGGCTCAGGAATCGCATCACCATAGATCACGCGCAGGGTTTTCATCGCACCCGCGATAATTTCTGCATCCGAAAGTTCCTCGATCGCAAAGCCCTTCGCGCCGCCGTGAAACGCCATCAACACCGGCTTATTGATATACGGCACAAAATTCAACCAGTCACACCATTCACCCGCGCGCTCACCCACATACGAGATCGCCTCCTCTTCCTCATCCCAAAACACCGCGGGGAATTTCAAATAAACTTTATTCAACACGCCCATCTCAAGACGGTCAATTGCCTTTTGCTTTTTTGGAGGAAGCAGCGGGTCGAATCGCACCACATTGTTTTTCAACACCCCCAATGGGAACGTAACCACGCTTTTGCTTGCGCTAAACCCGCCCGCGGATGTTTCCACCTTAACCCCATTCTGGTCATACGAAACGGAGTTGACCATCACCCCCAGTCGAATATCCAAGCCTTGCGCGAGTCCGTCCGTGATCTGGTTGTAGCCGTTGGGCATCACAACCTCCACGCCGCCGAACTCTTCATCCTGATCCCATTCCCATAAAGAAAGATGGTCGGGGTCTGCGCCATACTCTAAAGCGAAATTGCCTTGGATAACAAATTGCAATTTGCGCAACTGATCCGCCGAAAGAGTCCAACGCTTGAGCACCCTGTCAAAGGCTTGCTGCAAAGGCATATCGTTATCTTCATCTTCCTGCATAAATTCAATCTCGCTGTAAATAGAATCAAACATATTTTCCATTTCTGCGTATTCTTTATCAGACATCTTACGTCCGTCAAAATCATAAACCACGCCATTGGTATCGTCTGACACGACCGTTTCAACGCCGAATTGCGCGGCAAGTTTTGCAATCGGATTTCCCTTCACGCCCTCGATCCACGACGCGCCGAGATCGAGCGGCAAGCCAAGCGAATGATCCGTCCACATGCGCCCGCCGACTCTCTCCCGCGCTTCGAGGACGATCACACTCAAGCCGTTATCCACCAATGTGCGCGCCGCTGCCAAACCAGAAATTCCGGCGCCCAGCACCAGCACATCCGCTTCGCGCGGACGCATGTCTTCAGTTGGGGCTGGGGAAATATCCGCTGTGGCCGTGACAGGATCGGTGGGAGTCGGGCTGCGCGAGGGTTCAGTCAACGTGGGCAACGTATTTTCAATCGCGCCGCAAGACATCGCAATCGCAGAAGCCGTCGCAAGCGAAGCGGCTTTCAAAAAATCGCGTCGTGTGAATCTATTTTTCATACTTCCTCCGAAAAATAAAATATACCAAAAGCCCAAACAGCGCGCCAAAGTTATCGAATACCATCACGTCAAACATGGATGCATTTCTGCTTGAAACAAAGGATTGATGGAATTCATCTGTTACGGCATACAGCACAGCCAGCAGCCACGCCAGCCAGTAATATTTTTTGTTGTATCGCAGCCAATGGAAATACGATAACGCCAGCAAGCCATAGCCCAGCATGTGACCGGACTTTTTGAACACATGATCCCAACTGGCTAAATTGGGGAGCTTATCGCCGGGCTGCGACGAGAAGTAAAAGATCACCGCCATTATCAAAAACGGAGGAAACCAACGCGGTAAAATTGTAAGGAATTTTTTCATGATGAGGAACCTTGATCCAAAAAAATGAAGTTTTATTGAAGCATAACAACGAGTGGCTTTATTTCACAAACCCGCACCATATTATAAGCGCAGCAAAGGTGGAAGATGTACGCGGCGCGTTGCAGGCAGTGGAGAATCTCGTCAACGAAAAAAACTGGCACGCGGCAGGATTTGTCAGCTATGAAGCCGCGCCTGCATTTGACAAGGCGCTGCGCGTCATTGAGGCAGAGAATTTTCCGCTGTTATGGTTTGGGTTGTATTCCGCGCCAAAGACCTCCGAGGTTTTTAAAAACCTCGGAGGTCTGCCGACATTAACCTGGCAGCCAGGCGTTGAGCGTGATGTGTACAACGCCGCAATTGAAAAAGTAAAAGAAAATATCGCGCTGGGAAAAACATATCAGGTCAATTACACCATGCGTTTGAATTCGGCATTTGAGATGGAGGCATGGGATTTATTCACTCACCTCGCGCAAGGCCAAAACAAATATGCGGCATATCTCGACACAGGTCAATATGCAATCTGCTCCGCGTCGCCTGAATTATTTTTTTCATTGGACGGGGAAACAATCACAAGCCGCCCGATGAAGGGCACAGTCAAGCGCGGACGCACGACGCTGGAAGATAAAGAAAAAGCGGAATGGCTGCATCGCTCGATCAAAAACCGCGCCGAGAATGTGATGATCGTGGATATGGTTCGCAACGATATTGGGCGCATCGCCGAGATCGGCAGCGTGCACGTACCTGAATTGTTTACCGTTGAAAAATATCCCACGCTTTTCCAAATGACATCCAGCGTGCAGGCGAAGACAAAAACCGGTATCACAGAAATATTCGACGCGCTGTTTCCGTGCGCATCCATTACGGGCGCGCCAAAAGTCAGCACCATGAAGATCATCGCAGAGTTGGAAACGACGCCGCGCAAAATTTACACGGGCAGTATCGGATACATCGCACCGAATCGTCAGGCGCAATTTAATGTGGCCATTCGCACCGCGATCATTGACCGGGAAAATAAAACCGCCGAATACGGAGTTGGCGGCGGCATCGTCTGGGACTCGACCAGCGCGGATGAATACAGCGAAGCCCTGCTCAAAGCGCGTGTGCTGACAGAATTTCCGCAAGAGTTTTCACTAATCGAAACTTTATTATGGACTACCAAAGATAAATATTTTCTGCGCGAGAAACACATTGCCCGAATGCAGGATTCCGCTGATTATTTTAATTTTCCATTTTCAAGGGAAAGATTTGAAACTCACCTCGAACAGCTGGCAAAAGATTTTAATTGCCCGCAAAGAGTGAGAGTTACGCTGGATAAATTTGGTGAGTTCAAAGCGCAAGTGACAGTCTACTCACAAGTGACTATCACCTCGTTAAAAGTTTGCCTTGCAGAAAAACCAGTCAACTCAAATAATGTATTTCTCTTTCACAAAACCACACAGCGCGGAATGTATCCATCCATCCAAGGCTATGATGATGTGCTTTTGTATAACGAAAATGACGAAATAACCGAATTCACTATTGGAAATGTGGTTGTTGAAATGGATGGCGCATTGTTTACTCCGCCCGTTTCATGCGGACTTTTGGCAGGCACATTCAGATCGCATTTATTGGAAACAGGCCAAATCAAAGAACGCATTATTTATAAAAACGAACTGGAACAATGCACAAAAATATTTTTGATCAACTCGGTGCGAAAATGGGTGGATGTAAAGTTAAATACTTACCTTACGCACCCAAGCGTGATTCCCTGAGCGTTAGCGAAGGGTCTCTGAGATAAACGTAGAGACTCTTCGCTCCGCTCAGAGCGACACTGCGTAAGGTGAGTTAAATAAATAGCCGCCGCTTGATCTCAAGCGGCGGCAGGAAAAATTTAGCGTTAGATGTCAGCCAGTGTGATGGAAATATTGATGGTGCCGTCACCCAAATCCACACCTTGAACTGTAATGGCTTTGCCACTCTTATGACCATCAAAGACCATACTAAATGTAGTGCCTGCGGTAAATGTCAATTCGGTACGTTCGGTGTAGCCGAGTTTTCCAAACTGGTCACGGTAAAACTTCATGCCTTCATCGAGACTCAATTTGGTTTGAAAATTAACAATATCATTGCCCATACTGACCACATTCGCCGCATCATCAGGCAAGGGGAAATCGGTCTTGTCACCGAAGGTGAAGCTGCCATCATCAGTTGCCACAGCGGGCATTGTAGGCAGGTCAGTTGCGACAGGCGGCACGGTGGGAATACCACTGCTATCGTCCGATGGAATTAAAGTGGGCGCGCCGTTATTTCCGCCGCCCATCACTGCCTGACAGGCAAGTGAAGCAAATGCAAGGGCAAGAATCGCAAACAAAATATTATATTTTTTCATATCAGCATCTCCTTTGGAAAGTTATTGGCAAAATTATACGCCCTTCCGCGCAGGCAAATGATGGTACAAAAGTAAGCGCGGAGAGTCTGCCGGCTGCCCGGACAGATTCACACCTTTGACAACTTCTCTATACCGGCTGCCCGCGGCCATCCAAAAAAGATTGCGATATCCTGTGAACTTCGCTCACGCTTTCAGCATCCAATATCTGCTTCGCGAGCAAACGAACTTCCTTTGTATCCATTGCGCGGACAATTGATTTTGTGAGCGGAATACCGCCCGGATTCAGGCTCAGCTCATCCACGCCCAAGCCGATCAGGACCGGGACAGCCAGCGGATTGCCCGCCAATTCACCGCATACGCCGACCCATTTACCGGCAGCATGGGCGGCTTCGACCACTTCAGCGATCAGCCGCAAGACGGCGGGGTGAAGCGCGTCTGCCATATCCGACAGCAGGGGGTTGCCGCGTTCCGCCGCCAGCGTATATTGCGTAAGGTCGTTCGTGCCGATGCTGAAGAAGTCCACTTCCTGCGCGAGGACGCGGGACAACAACGCCGCAGACGGGATTTCAACCATAATGCCTGTTTCAATGGGCCAGGCGTGCGGTAGGTTTTCATCCACCAGTTGTTGATGCGCTTTCTCAAGCCAGGCGCGCGCCTGCTTGATAAGTTGGGAGGTCATACGGAGCCCACCGAAGTTCCCAATCATCATGAACGCTGGAAAAACTATCGTAAGAAAGAGTCATTCATTACTCATCCTGCCCGGAGGATCAGCGTTTTAAAAAGGAGGAGCGGATGATCCACCCCTCCTTTTGTAAGTAAAAGACTATTCGATCCAGTCGAAGGTGCGGGTAACGGCTTTCTTCCAGCCTTTATATTCCTTGTCGCGCAAAGTGGCATCCATTTGCGGCTTCCATTCTTTATCCTTCGCCCAGTTGGCGCGCAGGTCTTCCACGTTCTTCCAGAAGCCGACAGCCAAACCGGCGGCGTAAGCGGCGCCAAGCGCGGTGGTCTCAGCCACCTGCGGGCGGACAACGGGCACGCCGAGAATATCGGATTGGAACTGCATGAGCAATTCGTTATAGACCATGCCGCCGTCAACTTTCAGGGCGGTCAGATCCACGCCGGAGTCCTTGTTCATTGCGTCCAAGACTTCGCGAGTCTGGAAAGCGGTCGCTTCGAGGGCGGCGCGGGCGATGTGTCCACGGGTGATGTAACGGGTCATGCCGACGACAGCGCCACGGGCATCGCTCTTCCAGTAAGGAGCGAACAGGCCGGAGAAGGCCGGCACGAAATAGATACCGCCGTTATCTTCGACGGTGCGGGCAAGCGGTTCAATATCGGCGGATTTCTCGATCATCTGCAAATTATCGCGCAGCCATTGAACCAGAGCGCCGGTGATGGCGATGGAGCCTTCGAGGCAGTATACGGCGGCTTCGCTGCCGATCTTATAGCCAAGTGTGGTCAGCAGACCGTTCTTGGATTGTACGGGCTTGGTGCCGGTGTTAAGCAACATGAAGCAGCCGGTGCCATAAGTGTTCTTTGCTTCGCCAGCGCTGAAGCATGTCTGACCGAAGAGAGCAGCCTGTTGATCGCCCAGATCGCCGGCAACGGCGATGCCTTCGAGGGAGCCGACGGCATAACCGTAGACTTCGGAGGAAGCCTTGATGGCGGGGAGCATGGCGTGCGGGATGCCCATGACCTTGAGCATGTCCGGATCCCAATCCAGGGTTTCAAGGTTCATCAACATGGTGCGGGACGCGTTGGAAACATCTGTGACATGTACGCCGCCCTTGGGTCCGCCGGTCAGGTTCCAGATGACCCAGCTGTCGATATTGCCGAAGAGCACTTCGCCTTTTTCGGCTTTTGCACGTACACCTTCAACATTGTCCAGAATCCACTTGACCTTGGGTCCAGAGAAATATGTCGCCAGCGGCAGGCCGACTTTCTCGCGGAAGCGATCCTGGCCGCCGTCTTTAGCGAGTTCATTGCAAATCGTGTCGGTGCGGGTGTCCTGCCAAACGATGGCGTTGTAAACGGGTTTGCCGGTCGCTTTTTCCCAAACAACCGTGGTTTCGCGTTGATTGGTAATACCGCAGGCAGCGATATCTTTCGTGGAAATATTGCCCTTCTTCAAAGCGCCTGCAATGACTTCCTGCGTGCGCGTCCAGATTTCGGTCGCATCATGTTCGACCCAGCCGGGCTTGGGGAAAATCTGTTCGTGTTCTTTTTGATCGATACCGACTACCTGACCCGCATGGTCGAAGATCATGAAACGGGTGCTGGTGGTGCCCTGATCTACTGCAACAGAATATTTAGCCATTTTAGTACTCCTTATATATGTATGATGAAAATCGTTTTGAAATTGAATTTCACAATATGCAGATGCCTGGTTTGTTAAAGGCGCCTGCTTTTTTCAGTCAGCTACGATCTGGAAAATTGGGCAGCCTGCATGGATCAAGCGCTTTCTTTCCATACGTCAGCGGCGGCTCTTAGCATCAAATAGGTGGAGGTTGCTCCCGGATCCTGATGCCCGGCGCTGCGTTCGCCCAAATAACTGGCGCGTCCTTTGCGCGCAACCAACGGAGTGGTTGCCTCCATGCCTTTTTGGGCCGAATCTGCCGATAGCGCCAGCGCCGCGCTCAGCGGCCGATTTTCTGTAATCGATTGTTTCAACGCGTCAACGGCGGGCGTGAGCGCATCCACCATGGTCTTATCGCCCAATTCAGCTTTGCCGCGCATGATAACGCCGCTCAGCGAGGCCTCGAGAGATTCAGTCCAGTCTGCAAGAGTGAGTTCCATCTTACCGGCTGTTTTCACGCCTGCCTGCAGGAACCAGGTTCCATACAGTGGACCGCCCGCCCCGCCAACGGTGGAAAGTAATGTCATGCCAATGGTTTTAAAAATTGTGCCAATATCTTTATCGCTGATTTCGGGCAGCTTGTTAATAACCGCCTTAAATCCGCGTTCCATGTTGGTTCCGTGATCGGCATCTCCTATGGCAGAATCAAGCTCTGTCAGGTATCGACTGTTTTGAGTAATTATCTCAGCAACAGATTTGATCCAAGCGACAACGTCATCACGATATATGGGCATATTCGACTCCATTGGCATGGTCAGGGCGGGCGCTTCCCCCCGCCCTGACCATGAAATTTACAAGAATTTAGGCACCCCAGCGCAGGCCAGGCGTCTTAACCGGCGCATCCCACAACTTGAGCATGTCCGCATCCATCTTCAATAGCGTAATGGACGTCCCAGCCATTTCTAGGCTTGTCATGTACGAGCCCACCAAGCTGCGAACAACTTTCAGTCCATGCTTGGTTGCGATTTCATGCGCCTTGCGATAGACGATGTAAAGTTCGATCGGCGGAGTTCCACCCAGACCATTGACGAACATCAGAACTTCATCACCGGCCTTGTAAGGGATATCGCTGATGATCGGCTCCATGAGCATTTCAGTGATTTCATCTGCGCTCTTGAGCGGCATGCGAACGCGTCCCGGCTCGCCGTGGATGCCAATACCGATTTCCATCTGATCTTCGGGCAGGTCAAAGGTGGGCTTGCCGGCATGCGGCACCGTGCAGGATGTAAGCGCCATGCCCATCGAACGGCCCAGGCTCTTTGCCTTGCGGCATACATCTGCCACATCTTTGAGAGAGCGCTTCTGTTCGGCGGCCGCGCCGCACAATTTTTCGGCAAGAACGGTCACACCAACGCCCCGGCGTCCGGCGGTGTAAAGGCTGTCTTTCACCGCCACATCGTCATCGGTCACCACCGCTTCGACATCTATGCCTTCCGCGCGAGCCAGCTCGGCAAGGATATAAAGCAGAACCTTGCTCCACGGGAAGTCGCGTTTGAATGCAAGGGCAATCGTAACCGCGGGATTCAGGTGAGCGCCTGAAACGCCGGCGGAATAAATATTCACAGCCTGATCCGGCTGCCGTGGACACGCATATCAGCCTGCTGATCTCCGTCAAGGTTTCGATCGCTTAACCATATCGGGCCGGTTACCAGTTCTTTGAAGATGCTGGTTGTCCAAACCCTGTTCCTGGTGCGGACTCATCATATGTTTTTGGCTTGCCAACAAAAATTGCTAAAATTTTTCCCGTAGTCATATTCATTTTCCTATTTGTGTCGCACCGTTGTACCGCGATATTTATATCGCATGGCACTGTTCCTTTTTCTTCTAAAATTACCAGGAAGCGGATTTGTTTTCATTTACACTGGACGCAGGTAAGATTTATATCAGGCGCACAAACTTACTGCATCCTGGCAAGCATTTCAGGCGTAGAAATAACTGCTTCTTTGAAATATTTCTTCTGAAAGAAGAACGCGACATTGACCAATCCAATCATCACCGGTACTTCCACCAGCGGACCGATGACCGCCGCGAATGCCGCGCCGCTGTGGATGCCAAAAACCGCAACGGCAACGGCGATTGCCAGTTCAAAGTTGTTGCTCGCGGCAGTGAAAGAAAGCGTGGTGGTTTGGGAATAATTCGCGCCGAGGCGATGTCCCATCCAAAAAGAGACGAGGAACATGACCACGAAATAGATCAACAGCGGGATGGCAATCCGCACCACGTCACCGGGGATTTGCACGATCAAGTTACCCTTGAGCGAGAACATAACCATAATCGTGAACAGCAAGGCGATCAGAGTCAACGGGCTGATCTTGGGCACAAAATTCTTGTGATACCACTCCTTGCCTTTCATCCGCACCAACACGAAGCGGGTGAGAAAACCGGCGAGGAACGGAATCCCTAGATAGATGAATACACTGCGTGCAATTTCACCGATCGTGATTTCCACCACTGCGCCAGTCATCCCAAACAGGGGCGGCAGAACTGTGATGAACACCCACGCATATATGCTGTAAAACAAAACTTGAAACACGCTGTTGAATGCGACAAGCCCAGCCGCGTATTCAGTATCGCCATGCGCGAGTTCATTCCAGACGATCACCATCGCGATACAACGCGCGAGACCGATCATGATCAGCCCCGCCATGTATTCAGGATAGCCGCGCAGAAAGATGATGGCGAGCGCAAACATCAACACGGGACCAATGATCCAGTTTTGAATGAGCGAGAGCGTCAACACTTTTTTATTGCGGAACACATCTCCCAATTCCTCGTACTTGACTTTGGCAAAGGGCGGGTACATCATCAAGATCAACCCAATTGCAATCGGGATGTTGGTCGTCCCCACCGAGACTGCCTCGTTGAAATTATTGACTCCCTCTGGAAACAAAAAACCGATCCCCACACCCACTGCCATTGCTAGGAAAATCCACAGCGTCAGGTAGCGGTCAAGGAAAGAGAGTTGTTTGCTCAGGCTTTTTGCCTGGGCTTGCGTTGCTGCAACTTTAGACATACAGAACCTCCAGATTCAAAATGTTATCCAAACTGTTGAAGCAGTTTGGTGATTTCGATTTCAATACTATCGTGCACTTTACGAAAGTCACCCATGTTATCGGTGATGGCGGGGTCTGGAAAACTATGATGAACGCGCTTGCCTTTTCCAAGCCAGACGGGGCATTCTTCCGCCGCCGAATCGCAGACTGTAACGACTAGATCAAAATCCGCGCTGCGGAATTCGTCTGCGGGTTTTGACCGCCCCGCGTGTTGAATCCCCATTTCAGCGAGAGCGGCAATCGCTTTGAGGTGGACATATCCCGCAGGTTTTGTCCCCGCGCTTACGGCTTCCCAAGTTTCGCCCAACTTCGCATTGACAATCGCCTCCGCCATTTGCGAGCGACAGGAATTACCCGTACAAAGAAATAAGACTTTGCGTTTCACACAGGTTGCTTCTCCAAAATAGATTCAATTTTTCGCCGAATGGCTGGTACGGAAATTTTTCCACCGCTACTCAACACTTCATGATTGACCAACACCAATGGCAACTGCGCATCAATCGGCATGGGCGGACAATCCGCGTCGAACAGGTCGAAATAACAGACTTCAACTGCGTCGTCGAAATACGCTTTCAACTGACTCGCCGCCCATTTAGCAACATCACGCCATGAATCTTTTACGCCATCCTTACATGCAATCGGCGCGCCGATAATTTGAACGAGAATGCTCATGCGTTCACCTTCTCTCCATAAGCCAACGACCCCAACTCTGCCAGCATTTCAAGTCCCTTCACTTCATACGGCAGGAGCGGAATTTCCAACACGGGCACATTAAACCGTTGACGAATTTCAGCCAAATATTTTTCCTGCATAATGCGTCGCGCCTGTGCGAAGGGCGTCACCTGGTTTGGCGGAATAACAAAATTCGCGACCACCAATCCTGGGTGAATACCCACTGTCTCCAATTCCTTCGCCGTGCGCCATGCTTCCAAGATCGGCGTGGACTCGGGATACATCACAAACGCAAACGTGCTTTGTGCAGGGTCGCGCATCATCTCGATCACCTGACCGAAACGCTGCTTGGCAACATCATCTGCGGCGCTGCCATCCACCGAAGCGAAGACCTTCACATCAATCTGCTGACTCCAATCCATGGGTAGTTCCAACAGGCGCATCGTGTGACCCGTGGGCGCAGTATCGAACACCACGGCTTCCCAGTCCGCTTGCGAGGCGTAATCAATGAACTGGTCAAACGCCGCCATCTCTTCGGTACAAGGCGAGTCGAGTTCTTCTTCCATGACCTTGATCGCGGATTCAGGTCGCCCGCGTTGACTCGCATCATCGAGAATACGCGACTTATAAGTTTCCGCCGCAGCTTTCGGATCGATCTTGACCGCCCACAACGAGGGTTGTCCGCTGACAGCCGCAACATCATCGCCCACGGGTTGACCCAACACATCGCCCAAATGCGCGGCGGGATCGGTTGTCAATAATAAAGTTTTATATCCTTGCTGCGCCAACCAAACCGCAGTGATACACGACGCAACCGTTTTTCCAACTCCGCCTTTGCCTGCAAAAAATATCGTGCGACGTTGACCATTTTTGGGTTGAATGTTGAAATGTTGGAAAGTTGAAGGTTGACTTTCAGCCTTCAATCCTGCAACCTGCAACCTTTCAATCTGTAACTCTTCCCCGCCATCAAAGAAAATTTTTGCCACTTGACGTAACCGCGCCGCGCCTTGAATCTCACCCGAAAGCAGAGTCATGCGCTGGGATGGATACGGCAACTCGATTTCAATCTGCTCCAGATAGCGCGCCTGCATTTCGGAGCGCGCGGCAAATAACGGATTAACTTTTTCAGAAGCGGGAATAATTCCGTTGATAATTAATCGGTGCGTGTGAATCCCCAGTTTACCCAATTCACCGATGGCGCGTTTCGTTTCGCGGATGGCAATCGCTTCGGGGTGCAGGACAAAAATAAAAGTGGAAAGTGATTCATCGCGCAGAGTGGCTAACGCGTTTTCGTATTTGTGTTTCGCGTCCTGAATAGCGGCGGCAGGACCGATACAAGTCTGTCCGCTGCCGGCGCTGGCCGCGTCAATGGATTGACTCCACTCAGCGGGCAATTCCAGCAAGCGGATCGTGTGCCCCGTGGGCGCAGTATCAAAGATGATGATGTCAAATTGAGGCGCGGATTCGTCGCGCACGATGAAATCGGTGAAGCGATCAAAAGCGGCGACTTCCGCTGTGCATGGACCGCTCATCTGCTCTTCCATCACCTGCACCATTTGCGCGGGGAAGGCAGCGCGCAGGGGCGACATGGCGTGGTCAATATATTCTTGCGTGGCAATGTCAGGGTCGATCTCCATCGCCGATAAATTTGGCACACCAGTAATCGATGTGATTTGATGTCCGATTATCTGTTCAAAAACATCCGCTAAATTTGAAGCAGGGTCAGTGGTAACGATGAGCGTGCGCTTGCCTTCATCCGCGTAACGGACAGCGTGGGTGCAAGCCATTGATGTTTTGCCTACGCCACCTTTGCCGGAAAAGAAAATAAATTGGGTCATGCCGTTACCCCATTCAACGCGGCGCGGATTTCATCCGCGCTCGGATATGCGCCCACCTTGATTACCTTGCCACGCACAACTGCAATAGGCAGGGCAGCCATTTCTTTTTCACGCACCAGTTTCATCACTTCAGCGTTGCTCAAAAAAGCGTTGGGATTGCTGGTCATTTGATAACGTTCCACGCGTAGATTTTCACGCTGGAGCGACATGACCATCTCGTTTACATCCAGCAAAGTTTGGTCGAGCGCGGGGCCGCACAATCCGCTGGGACAACACATCGGCGGGTCGAATAATTCCACGTCCGCTGGGACAATGGAAGTCGGCAGGGTATTCAATATAGGGATAAGATTGTTCATGATATTTCCTTATGGAGTAGATGCGGGTGAACATTGTGGACATTCACATGATGGATTGACCTGAGCATTGATAAGCGCGGAAACAGATTCGGGGGAGAGACCACTCAGGCGGGCGGAAGTAGTTATCAGGTCTAGCAGAGATACATCTTTAAGTCGATAGAAAATATAGCGGCCTTCACGCCGATCCTGCAAAATATCCGCTTTACGCAATGCCATGAGGTGCTGAGAGATATAGGCTTGCCGCCAGCCAAGTGCGGTCTCAAGGTGGCATACGCAGGCTTCGCCGGTGCCAATGGCAAGCAGAATGGCAATGCGCTGCGGAGCAGCAATAGCGGTCAGGGGCGCGGAAATTTGTTCGGAAATTTTAACGAAGGGTTGTTTTTTCACATTCATGATCCTGAATATATTATAGCAACATATTCAAAAATTGGAATATGATATTTGTCATGACTTTATTAGGAATTTACAAGTTATTTGCTGTGACCAAGTTTTGTGTAAGAAGCGATAATGTGGCTTTTTTTAGTTCGAACTTCGCCCAGGCTGCTTAATCCTGTTTCGTCTTTTACGTATTGACCGATCGCGGTGTTGACCACGGCATCACGCAGGTTGTCACATAATTCATCGTAACGCCTGCGCCATTCGGGATTATGCTCAATCGCCATACATACGTCCAACATAATGTCCTCGCCATAGGGCTTGGGAAATATTGCAAGCACATCGTGGACAAGAGTTTTAACGCCTTTCGTTCTATTGTTCATGGTAATTTTCTCCTTTGATCTTCTCTACTGTATATTTTTAAAATGGGACGCTGATGAACGCAGAAAAACGCGGATTTTTTCTTTTCATCAGCGAAATCAGCATTTTTCTGCGTCCAAAAAAGATTTTGTACGGTAGAGAACTTTGATCTAATACTTCTTGTTCTTCGTTAACTTTTTCCGGCCACGTTCATCTCGGGGATGAGAATATAAGGGGCGTAGAAGGTATTGTAGACCCAGTGCGCTTCCTTGCTGACTGCGCCTACGTCTTTAAGTAGATCATAGATATTTCCCGCAATAGACATATCTTTGACGCGCCCAACGATCTCACCTTTCTCGATCTTGAAAGCCAGCGCCAGCGGATTCGAGAATGCACCAGAGATGATGTTGCCTTGCCCTAAACCGAGCAAGTCTTCGACCAAAATGCCTCCGTCAATGCTAGCGAGCATATCTTTATTTATACTCAGTAGATCACGAAAACGTAGTAACGACTTCAGTCGTTCGGCTAAAAAGCGACTAAAGTCGCAACTACGAAGTCTTTTCGTGAAGTACTGATACTACCAATTTTATTAATTGTCTTGTTACTATCGACTCATGCATACATAAAATATTTCAAATGTGACGCGGCACTTCTCCCTTATTCCCAGCCCTTTCCTCGAAGGCGAATGAAGCGTGTATATCGGATCGCAGACAATCTTTGCGTCTGAAATATATGGGTTTAATTTAAATTTTTATAGTAGGCTATAATCCCAAAACATCCTTTATAGGTTCTCCATGCCAAATCATCTTGTAAATCAAAGTTCTCCCTACCTATTACAACACATCAACAACCCTGTGGATTGGTTTCCCTGGGGTGAAGAAGCATTGACAAAAGCCAAAGCCGAAGACAAGCCAATCTTTCTCAGCATCGGATATTCCGCGTGCCATTGGTGTCATGTCATGGCGCACGAGTCTTTTGAAGACGCCGAAACCGCCGCATTCATGAACGAGCATTTCGTCAACATCAAAGTGGATCGCGAAGAACGCCCCGACCTCGACGCCATCTATATGCAAGTCACCGTCGCCATGACAGGTTCAGGCGGCTGGCCCATGTCTGTTTTTCTCGCGCCCGATCTCAAACCTTTTTACGCTGGCACATACTTCCCGCCCACGCGCAAATACAACATGCCCGCTTTCAAAGAAATTCTTTCAGGTCTTGCCAACGCGTGGCAAAGCGATAGAAACGAAGTTCTAAAAGTTGGGCAGCAAGTTATCACGCATTTGCTGAGTCAAAACTCCACGCAAAAAAGCGACCTGCTTGTGCGCGAACATTACGACGCCATCGCAAAATCAATTACAAATTCTTATGACTGGGGTTATGGCGGCTGGGGCGCTGCGCCCAAATTTCCACAGGCGATGACCATTGAATTCATGCTCGCGCATGCGGTCACCAACAACCAACCCGAACATCTCAAACTCATCAAGCATTGTCTTGATGCAATGTCACGCGGCGGCATGTATGATGTCGTCGGGGGCGGCTTCTCGCGTTACAGCACCGATAATTTTTGGCGTGTGCCGCACTTTGAAAAAATGCTTTACGACAACGCCCTGCTTATCCGCGCTTATTTGCACGCGTGGCAAGTCACCAAAGAGCCCGCCTTCAAACGCATTGTCGAAGAAACACTCGAATTCGTCATGCGCGAAATGAGTCATCCACAAGGCGGATTTTATTCCTCGCTCGATGCCGACTCCGAACACGTTGAGGGCAAATTCTATGTATGGACTTTGGAAGAGATCAGAGAACATTTAAAAGAGAACAGTGAATTATTTGAAACGGCTTATGGAATCACCGCTGCTGGAAATTGGGAAGGCCGAGTAGTTCTCCAACGCTCGATAGATGACTCCTCCCTCGCCGCGCGCTTCAAACTAGACGCGGAGTCAGTGCCTGCAAAGCTGAAAGAATCTCATCTCAAATTATTATCCGCCCGCGGCTCAAGAATTCGCCCCGGCACCGATGACAAGATACTCACCGCGTGGAACGGTCTCATGCTCGCCGCCTTCGCCGAAGCCGCGCGCGCTAATGTCATTGCGAGCGATAGTGAAGCAATCTCCACGCCATCAGGGAGATTGCTTCGTCGGGAAGATCACCCTCCTCGCAATGACATATATCTCCAAGTAGCTACGCGCTCGGCAGAGTTTTTGCTGAGCGAGATGCGCCCCAACGGTCAACTGCGCCGCTCGTGGCGTGAAGGCAAAGCAACGAGTGAAGTTTTCCTAGAGGATTATGCCGCATTAATTCTCGGCTTGCTTGAACTGTACCAAACTGATTTCAACGTTAAATGGTTCAAATCCGCGCGTGAATTGGCGGATGAGATGATTCAAAAGTTCAGCGACCCGCAAGGTGGATTTTTTGACACACCCAATGACGGCGAAACATTACTGATCCGCCCGAAAGATGTTTCTGATAATGCCACGCCATCAGGCAATGCGCTGGCGTGTGAAGCATTGTTGAAATTAGCAGCGTTCACTGGTGATGAAAAATATCGCAGTCTCGCCGAAGAATCTTTAACACTGGTCAGTGAGTATGCACTCCGCGCGCCAACTGGATTTGCACGCTGGTTATCGGCGGGAGAGAATGCTTTGGGTCACATGAAACAAATCGTGGTTATGGGTGAGGCGGGCGAGGAAAACTTCGAGCGGTTGATTCAAATTGTCCGTGCAGAATATAAACCGGGCATGATCATATCCGCATCCCCTTATCCCGCACAAAAAGATGCGCCGGAATTATTGAACGAACGTGTGTTGTTAAACGGCAAGGCGACGGCCTATGTGTGCGAAGGGTTTGTATGCAAGCAACCTACCACCGACCCGAATGTGTTGATAGAACAGTTACAATAATTCTATGAACGCCATCAGGCTAAATCAGCAACAGCGATCATAGTATATGGAAGATAGCCAGCACATCGCAGAATGGGGAATTTTTTTACAACTCATGATGAAGGATAAAAGCATCAAAGAGCTGGGTTATTAAAAACACAAAGGCTCTCTATGTGAGAGCCTTTGTGTAATTATTTTTTTTCTTCTTCTTTTGTTTCAGATTTTTCAGCCTGCTCGGCGCTACCACCCAACCCATCACGGAAAGATTTGATGCTGTTTCCGATTTCTCCGGCAATCTTGCCAATGCGACCTGGCCCAAACAACAGAACGACTATAATAAGAATGATGATCCATTCCGGACCGCCTAAATGAAACATTTGTAACTCCTTTTGTTAATATTAAAATGTATAGTACCACAATTAAATGAAAAAATGGCTAGAACAGGGCTTACGCCAGCAATTCTCAGCACGGCTTTTTTCATCCGCAGATTTCGCAGATTGAAAGGAAAAAATCTACTAAGTCTGTGCAATCTGTGGATATAGATTTTTCATAATGAGAATTGCTGGGCTTACGCAAGACGCTCCCTCATCCCCAATCCCTTCGACAGGCTCGGGACACCACCCTTCCCTTTCGGGGGAAGGGAGTCCCTTCTTCAACGGGAGAGAGGTTAGGGTTAGGGTGAGGGTGCATCGCGCGGCAGACATATATACGGTATGGAATACATTGCGACTGCTCGAAGAAATCACCCAACACAAAAATTGGTTCAAAGGCAAAAGAAATGACAAGAACCGCATCGCTGCCAGACAACGAAAATTCTAAAAAAGAGAAAAAGCAGTGGCAGCTAAATTATATAATCTGGCTGGTTTGGATCAGCACATTAGCGGCACACTTGCTACAATTACCCTCAAAAACCGACTTGAACGCAAAAGGTCCGACAGTTTGGGTAAATATATTCTTTTTAATTCTTCTATATGGATATATCATTTTTGTAGTGTTTGGGACAGGGCGCATTATTTTACGATATCTCGACTTGAATCTAAGAAGCCTTGAATTCAATGTGCTTGCTTTTATGTTCGGTTTGGCAGTCTTTTCATGCGCCATATTGGTCATTGGTCTAGCTGGCTGGCTGAACAACATCGCCATTCTATGCGTTCTTGGCATCGCGGGAATTATTTCCTGCCCGGAATGGGACAAAATCCGACAGGGAGTCCGGCAAAGAATAAAAAATATCCGCTTTTCACCCGCAAAAAATCTGGATGAAATCATACTGGTAATTGTTCTAGCTTTTCTGTTGCCTGTGCTCTTCCTGAATGCGCTTTCCCCAGCCTGGGATTACGATGCGCTGCTGTATCACCTGAAAATTCCATCCTTGTTTTTATCGCAGGGAAAGATTTATTTCGACCCCGACGTTTTTCGTTCGACTTATCCTTTTTTGGGAGAAATGCCATTTCTCGTCGGACTTGTTTTTGGGGTTGCTTCCCTGTCGAAATTGATCAACCTGACTTACGCAATCCTGCTTGCGTTAAGTGTGTATGCCTTCGGCAAGCGTTTCTTTGGACGTGAAACAGCCGTCATTGCCGTAATGATGTTGGTAGGCGCTCCGTCTATTACCAATTGGGCGACCTGGGTCAGCATAGATTTTGCATGGGCAGTCTATGAATTTTGGAGCGTCTACGTTGTGATGTTGTGGCTGGAAAACGGGGGAAAAAATACCAACCAATGGCTGGCGCTGGCAGGCATCCTCTCTGGGCTGGCAGCCAGTACAAAATATCTTTCACTGGCAGCGATGGGAATCGTCGGCATAATCATTGCCTGGCAATTGCAGAGTCGCCCGCGTCATTCCGTGGTTGATACAATAAAAAGCCTGGTGGTTTTCGGTTTATCAGCGGGGCTTGTCATGTCGCCGTGGTATATCAAAAATTGGCTTTGGACTGGCAATCCAATTTATCCTTTGGTCTGGGGGGGTGTGGGCTGGGGGCCGTTAAAGGAACAGGTAATGAGCGATTATCTGCACAGTTTCGGGGTCGGCAATAACTGGCTGAATTATCTTCTTCTCCCATATAATGTCTACGCCAAACAGAATCGATTTTCAACCAATTTCCTGGAAATAATCCACCCGGCGCTCTGGCTTGCCTTTGCATATCCTTTTTTGAAGCAATCGAAAAAACAAACTGTTCCGTTGATATATTCAGCATTGTACTGTGCCATCTGGGCGGTCAACTCACAAGTAATACGCTTCCTACTTCCAGCATCGGCGTTTCTGGCTTTACTCGCAGGGGATGTGATCCAAAAGTCATTGCCTGTGATAAGAAAAACCATAACATACGGACTATTAAGCAGCCTGCTGCTTGCAAGTTTGGTATATCAGATTTTACTTTTTCTAAGTTATGTTCCATATTTTATCGGTCAAAAATCCGCAGCGGATATATTGAGATTATCAGTTGATAATTTTCAAATCACCCAGTACATTCAAGAGAATCTCAAACCCGATGAACGCGCCCAATTCCTATGGGACGGGCGCGGGTATTACTGCGACGCGCGCTGCATCCCCGATGATGAACAATCCACGGCTGTTTTGCTGGCAATAAATTCACCGTCCCCGGAAACACTGGCACACGAGTTACACGCGAAAGGAATCACGCATCTGATGATAAGCAGTACCGATGCCCTCTGGTTCATTAATTACCATGATCCCCATCACCTGCATCAACAGGCGTTGGGTTATTTCAAAAATATTTTCCTCCCTGCCTGCGGAAATTCCGTTTACAAAGACAGACAAATGGAATTATTCCAAATCACCTGCCCATAAAGAAGAAGAAATCAATATGAAATCCATGGACAAAAATTGGACAAAGCACCTTGACTTTTTCTTTCTAAGTGCCTGGCTGATGATAAGCCTGGGGGCGGCGATTATCTCTCTGATCTGGTTTGGGGTGGATTTCCGCGGATATTATGCAGCTGCGCAAGTATTACTCGCGGGCGGGAATCCTTATGACTATCATCAGGTTGCGGAGGTATTACAAAAAGTCACCGGTGAAATGGGCAATAATCCCTATTATTATCCGCCCTGGTTCGCGTGGTTGTTTATCCCTGTTGCAAAACTTCCTTTTCAGATTGCGCGCTCGATCTGGATGGCATTTAATTTAATCCTTTGGAATGTCAGTCTTTGGCAATTAGGGAATTCAGTCAACTGGCCCGCTAAAGGCTGGAAGCGTTATGCTTTTTTTATCCTTGCTACAATATCTTTTGCATGGATAACCTTCAGGTATGAGCAGGCGGGCATCCTTGTTTTTGCCATGCTCGTCGCCGCGCTGCTTTCTCTGCAAGACCAAAAATGGTTTGCGTCAGGGATATGGCTGGCTCTTTTACTGATTAAGCCGAATATTACACTGGTTGTCGTGCTGGGAATCTGTTTATGGTTGATTCGCAAAGGTCAATGGCGCCCTGTTTTGGTAATGGCGGGCACTATTCTGGTTCTGCTGGCAGTCTCCACACTTATTACGCCTGACTGGTTCAGGCCATTCTCTGAATCCGGATTTGGACGCGGGTTAACCATGGTAATGGACGGGCCGGGGAAAATTGTAGCGGTTAGAATGAACACGACCATGCTGGACTGGATGGCAAATATGAATGTTCCAGCAAATCTACGTATTATCGTTTATGGAATATCCATTCTCATTGCCGCCGCGGTTTTTTTCCTAATTAGCCTGCGTTCGCAATCGCTGCTGGAAATAATCAGCCTGTCTTTACTGATCTCCTATGCCATCACCCCTTATGCCTTGCAATATGATTACCCGCCGCTTGTCATCACACTTTTTTGGGCGCTTTCCCTGCCCATGTCAACGCGGTTAGCAGGGCAAATCAATGTTCTACTTACCGCGTTCATCTTTTTTGCAAGTATGTGGCAGCCATCGATTGCTTTTAGATACTGGATGGTTGTTGGTTTAATTGCGCTGGTCATCAACACGCTTTATTATTCAAAAATAAGAACAAATTCATTCGCTCCAACAGTATGATCATACAACAATGGAAAACGCACTGATGAAAAAAAAATTTCTCTCACTGATACTTACGCTCTGGCTGGCAGCTATCCTGACCATATTTTTTGTCGTCCAAAAGCCGGATTTTCTAAATATCCTGGCGGGATTAAAAGATTTCCTTCTCATTATATTTATACCCATTTGGATGGCCTCTTTATCAGCATGTATTGGGGCATATGTATTACCAAATGTTGAGCCAGAAGAAAGGTTGATCCTAGGCATTGCATTGGGTTTAGGATTTTTTGGACTGGCAGGTTTTGGGTTTGCAGTTTCGGGCTGGGCAAACCCGATTATTTTATGTGCCGCTTTATTTGCTCTGACGGGATATTTTATATACACAGGGAAATTAATGCAGGCATGGCAAGATACCGTATGGATTACCAAAGAAATAAGTGCCAGCACAAACAACGTGGCGTACTGGATACCCGCAAGCGCGGGTATGGCCTTTGCACTCGCCCTTATCATGGGGCTCGCTCCGCCCGTGGAAGATTTCGATGCGCTTTTATATCATCTTGCCGTCCCGGAGTGGTGGCTGCGGGACGGCGGTTTAATTCCCAGCCAGGCGCTGACCTATTGGTATCCGCACATTGTTGAAGGAAGTTTTATCATACCCATGGTATTCGGCGTGGATACGGCGGCGCACTTGATCCACTTTCTTTGGTTCGCATTAACCGCGCTCATCGTATGGCATTGGGCGCGTCAGGCATGGAACGACTCCATCGCATGGGATGCAGTTGCCATTTTATTAACCATGCCGTCGCTGCTGTGGCTGGCGAGTTGGGCATACACAGATTACGCATTAACTTTTTCAGGCATCGCCGCCTTATATTCAATATGGAAATGGCGCGGCACAGAAAATAAAAAATGGATCATGATTGGCGGCATCATGGCTGGTCTGGCAATGGGCATGAAATACACCAGCTTTGTCATCCCATTGGCTGGCATGGCGCTGCTCGCAATTTGGGAAAAGGGAAATTTGCAGCGGATTAAGAATGTGATTCTTTTTTCACTCGCGGCGGCTTGGGTCGCATCTCCGTGGTACATCCGCAACTGGGCGTGGATGGGAAATCCCGTTTATCCCTTTATATTCGGCGGGCGTTTTTGGGACTCGTTTCTCGCTCAGAAATTTTCGGGAGTGGGTTCAGGAATCGGCTTCGATATCGGCGCGCTGCTGCTGCTCCCGTTGACTGCCACTCTCGGCACGCAGGACGCAAATTTTTTCGATGGGCGCTTTGGCCCGTTCTTTCTAATCCTTTTTCCGATAGCATTATGGGCGCATTGGCAAAATGATCAAAAAAAAGACGGGCAGCAACAGGCGCTGTTGGCAATTTATTTACTAAGCCTGGCTGGGGTCGTTATTTGGACATTTGGAGTAATGAACAGTAATAAGTTATTTCAAACCCGCTACCTTTTCCCCGCGCTTATCCCCTTCACAATTCCCCTTGCCATTGGGCTGAACGCGCTGCACAAATTGGACACCCCTTACCTGAAAATCAGTTTTATATTTCGAACGATGCTGGCGCTTGTCGTATTTGTAAACCTATTTAATTTCAGTTTATTCACCCTCGTCCGCAACCCAATCAGCGCGGCAATTGGAACGACCCCGCAGAAAATCTATATGGAAAAACAACAGCCGGGTTACGCAAATGCATTGGAGTTAGTAAAAAAAGTTCCGAACAATGCAAGGATTTATTTTCTGTTTGAACCGCGCAGTTATGGCATGAAAGCATACGCCGAACCTGACATCATAAACGCCCACTTTCTGCACGATCTGTGGCTTTATGGAACTCCAGAAAAAACCGTTGCAGCCTGGAAAGAACAGGGCTACACCCACGTCCTGATCTCAAGGAGAGGAGCAAAATTCATACTTAAAAATAATGAAAACATACTGCTCACACAAATGGAAAGATTGTTAATAAAAATGGGTACAACAGAACATCAAGATTACGATCTATACAAGATCCCTTGATAAAACTTACGCCACCACCGCATCGATCACGATCGCGAGGAAGATGAACATCAAATACATGCTCGACCACTTGTACATCACTCACGCGCCACGCGGCGTAAAGTAAAAGCCCGCCCAACACCAGCACAAAAAACCGGGTAAATTACGCCAGCCTTTTCGTAATCCTTCATGCGGGCAATTGCCAACGCTCCGAAGCGCTGATGTTCATCTTGTTTGCGCGCAGGTATAAAACACACCCGATCACAACTGTGACAATGATCAATGAAATATTCCCGGATCGCCCATACATCGCAATCGCTACAGTTGGAGTAAGATAACAAACTGTAATAAGAATCCTCCCTGCCATGCCTTCAGTTCTTACAAGAACTGAAAATGGGATCAGCAGCAAGATAAAATCATAGTTATACAAATACGGACTAGATAACAAAACAGCCAGTAAGCCCACACTTAACAAGAAATCCGGGCGGAGTATAAAAACTTTACGAACAGAAATAAACACAATACCGATGACCATAAATATCGGGATCGCGACCCACGCTGCCTGCAAAAGAGAAGGGGCGTTAAATAGCCAACGCGCTAAAAAAACGGGCAGGCTTGAGCATTGCAAGCAGGATACGATATGATTTTGTGTATGATATGCGAACAATGATCGCGGGTAATTGACCAGCCAGAAAGAATCCGCGGCAAAACTTATCAAAAACAGAACCGCGCCGGAGATAAAGATCGCTCGCAGCATCCGTTTTGCAAAATCAGTTTTAATGTAAATTAAATAAGCCAGCATCAAAAGGAAGATTAACGCACCTACATGCGGTTTGATCATAACGAGCCATGCACCTGCTGCGCCCAGCGAAATAACCTCCTGCTTACGGAGTGAATATATAAGCATACTAACACCAAGCAGAATTGGAAAATCATATTGTCCGACGGCAAGTGTCCCCAAAACAGGAAGAAAAAGTAAGACAAGGGGGAAAGACCAAAGTCTGGCTCGCGGCGGCCATTCATCCGTCAGCAGCCAGATTGACGCGAAAAGCATCATAATGTTCAACTCCAACCAGAAGGTCATGGATACATTCATGGGGAGGAGACCAAGATAAAGCGTGCCCAGCGCCAGCCAAGGCATATATGGGAAAGGAATAACGAAAGAAATTTCCACAGGCATGTTCATAAAATTCGAGATCATGCGCACCTGGCTGGAGTAGTCATAAAGCGCAACACCATTCAAGATACCTTTATTTGCAAAATACAATACTCTAAAATCCAAATACGGCGAAATTGGAAGGCGCACAAAGAATGCGACAACAAGCATGACACCTATAACAACGAAAAAATATAATATTTTTTGAAAGAGATGGAAAAGAATGTTTTTTTTCATCAAAGAATTGAATATCACTTTCTAATAACAGACGATCTTCCTATGTCACCACCGCATCAATTACAATCGCGAGGAAGATGAACATTAGATACATGCTCGACCATTTGTACATCATCCACGCAGGTTTATTGCCGCCAATTGTAAAGACGCGCCACGCGGCATAAAGCAAAAGTCCGCCCAAAACAATTGATGAGATCAGATACACCATCCCTGTCAAATTGAACAGCGGGAGCAGCAACGTGACTGCGATCAGCGCAATCGTGTAGATCAAAATCTGCTTGCGCGTCTCTTGCTCGCCGCGCACAACGGGCAGCATCGGCACACCCGCCTTTTCGTAATCTTTCATGCGCACAATCGCCAGCGCCCAGAAATGCGGGGGTGTCCACATAAACACGATTGCAAAGAGAATCCACGCGGTGAGACCGAGGTTATTTGTCGCGGCCGCCCAGCCCACCATCGGAGGAATCGCGCCTGCGCCGCCGCCGATCACAATATTTTGCACAGTCGCTTTCTTTAACCATACGCTGTAAAAGAACACGTAATAAAAAATTCCCGCAAGCGAGAGAAGCGCAGCCAAAAGGTTAACCATTCCAGCCATTACATAATAACTGGTCAAACACAACGCCAGCCCAAACGACAAACCTTCAGCAGCGGTTAATCTTCCATCTGCGAGAGGACGTTTCGCTGTGCGCACCATATTCTTATCCAGTTCGCGGTCAATGTATTGATTCAACGCGCTTGAGCCGCCCGCTGCCAACGCGCCGCCGAGTAAAGTCCACATGGTTAATACCGGGGCTGGCCACGCCTTACTTCCGATCACCAACCCGCCGTATGTAGTAATGAGCAGCAACACAACGATCAAAGGTTTGGAAAGCGCAAAGAAATCCTTGAAGCGCTGGCGCGTGCTGAAAACTTCGGGCGCGTTATCTACTTTAATCAAAGCACCGGATGTAAAAGTTAACATTGCAAGCGCAATCCATAAAGAGAACGCGGTTAGCAAATGCAAAACAGTAATATGCGGCTGCGGATTGGCCACACGCAGCGCGCCGATAAATGCCTGCCCCAAAAATAAAACAGTCATCACAGTCGTTAAAGGCAAGATCACGCTGCTCTCACGTTGTTCCCGCCATGCCTTACGAAATATCCATAAGACCAACAACATCGCAATCCCTACCAGCAATTGATGACTCAATTGCAGCCAGCCCAAGGGCGCGCTTGGCATACACACGGGCCAGCCCACGCACAAAGCGGATGCGCCTGTCAGCGTTGCGTAACGTCCAACAACCGTTAAAATAAACATCACAACGAACAAAGCCAGCATTAAACGCGCAAACGATGACTTGAGCGAATATTTCATTCTTTATTCTCCACAAATTGATTTCTAAGTTGCTTTCTTAAATAGAACGGGTATCCAAAAAACAGGATCGCCGCAAAAGTAAACCATTGTAACGCATACCCAAAATGAGAACCTTCGGTCAGATCTACTTCGGGCTGGTATGGGATGGGCGGCGCGACATCCAGTGCATCCATGTTCGGTTGAATAAAAACCGGTAAAACGGGATAAGATAATTGAGCCGCGATTCCTTCCACGCGAATAGAATTCCAAAACTCGAGTCGCGTCTGCCCAGGAGCAAGCGCATCTGGATTCCCACCGATCTCAACGTCATTGCCGAGTCTAATCTGCCCCGTGATTTTTACCGCACCTGCCACATCGTATTGATGCCAATCGGCAGGCGATTTATTTCCAGCAGCGGGGATAAATCCGCGGTCAACAAGAATCGCTCCGTGGTCGAATCGCAGCGGCGTTACGAGATGAAATCCATATTCGCTGTTGAGGTATTGATTCCGCAGGGCAACTTGATTCGCGAAGTCGTATTCTCCAACAACTTGAACCATATGCCACTCCATTTTGGAAATGTCTTTCGGCTGTTCAAGATTCAAATCAAAAGCAGGCATGGCGCGCATGGTAATCACCTGCGTATTTGCAATACGGCGCTGGGCTAATCGATCGAGCTGCCAGATGCCAAGTCGAATACAAAACGCGCTGCCGGCAAGGACAAGCAGGGTCGTCAAGATCCATGCGCGGCTGAACATTTTAAGCAGGAGCATTTTTCTTCTTCTCTTTGGATGGAATGACAACGCTATAAATAGCCAGCAATATCCCCATCGGCATGCCTGAATATAAAATGCCATACAAACGCGTGCTTAAAGTAAGCGGCTCATGCACATCAAGGCCAAAGTATTTTCCCGTCTGAAAGGAACACTCATACGCATATGATTGTTCAGAATCAAGATTCAGGCTTGCAGATGCCCCGGCAGGAATCCACAGCGGACCAAGTTGGTGGTCTTGCATGTCTTGATTAATGACAAGCAATTTATCACCAACCACAAAGGTCATGTTATCAGGCAGGGACGGAGGCTGTTCGCCGCGCGCGATACGTTTTGCTGTACCGGCGGGAATAACCAATTCAACAATCTTAGGTGCGCGCGCAGTTTCACGCAAAAAATAAAATGTGGCTTCATTGAGAATAACGCCAAGTACAAGACCGATAGCCAATGAAATCAGAATTCTTTTTACAACAAACGAGGAAGTGAGCATGGGAGTTTCTTTCTATTTGAGCAGCAATTTAATATCGTGGACAATATCGTCGACGGGTGTTTGAAACCCATACGAGAGGCGCAGGTTGCCATCGATATCAATAAGCGTGATGCGCACTGTATGATCAACACTGTAACTTGATTCAGAATTCGCAGCAGGGACGATTTGACGAAATACTCCGTAATCGCTCCAAACCTTTTCCAAATTGTCGATGGAACCGCTCAAGCCGATAAAGTTTGAATTGAAGTGATTAACGTATGCTTGAACTTTTTCGGGCGTATCACGTTCGGGGTCAACGGTGATAAAAACAACTTTAACGGAGTCAGCAGCACTACCAAGATCATCCGTGACAAGTTTTAGTTCCGCCATCGTGGTGGGGCAAACATCAGGACAGGCCGTGTAACCAAAAAAGAGCAAAACAATTTTTCCTTTTTGATCTGCAAGATGAAAATCTTTTCCATCGGATTGCGTCAATTGAATTGGGGACGCAGACGGATAAGGTTCACCGTAAGCTGTGCCGCGAAACGAAACGGGCTGAGACAAGAAAAAGGTCACCGCCGCAATAATGGCAATGACCAAAAGCGCGCTGATACCAACTTGAAAAGTCTTTTTATTCATATTTCCTTTACATGTAATTTTGCTGCACAAAAAATCGAGGCGACCCTATATAAGAGCCGCCTCGATTTTACTACTCATTTTATATCTGAACTTGCAAAATCAGGAGGACAATACGCCGATAAGATACAGCGCGGGGTAGAAGAAGATCCAAACTAAGTCCACGAAGTGCCAGTAGACGGCAACGGCCTCAACGGGATAATGCTTTTCATCATACAAACCGCGTGAACCGTTACGCAGGACGATCAGCAGGAAGATTATACCCGTCAACACGTGGAAGGCGTGCATACCCGTCATCATAAAGAAGACTGCGCCATAAGTATTCTTGGAAGCCCAAACACCTTCAGCGATCGCATTGGGCCATTCCACGCCAACCACACCGAGTAGGAAGCCAATTCCCATCACCAGGGTGATGATGATATTGGTCTTGAAGCCTTTACGGTCGCCATTTTCGATGGCAACCTCAGCGCGGTTCATAAAGAACGAAGAGATGAGCAGGACGGCGGTGACGATCAAACCGAGCGTCTGGCTAAGCGGCGGGCGGGTCATTCCAAGCAAATTGAAGCGTACGACGAGCAAAGCGCCAAAGACAAATGAATCGGAGAGCAGGAATAACCATAAACCGAGCCGATTTGTGCCAGTCTTGTATTCGTATGAATTTTCTTCGCCTTCATTATCGTTGTTGAGTTTATAGATGTGCATGTAATAATACATGACCAAAGCAGCCTTAACAACTGCAACAGCAACCATGATCTGCACAAATCCGATCGTAACGGCGACAAAAAACTCAAGCGCGGTCAATACCGCAAGATACACGAAGATCGTGATTCCCTGACTATACGCGGAAGATTTATCTGATGTGTGTGTCATATTTATTTCTTCTTCTCAATGAATTGGACATACTTCGAGCCTGCCAGCCCGTAATCATACGGCTCGCCTACAACCTCAAACGGCTGATCATAGTTGTGCGTGGGCATGGGTGAAGGGACCTGCCACTCAGGTGAGCGTGAGTTCCATATATTGCCTTCAGCCTTTTCACCGTTATTGATGCTGTTGAAGAAGTTATAGATAAAGATCAACACCGAGAGAGCGATAAGGTAACCCATTACGGTCAGCATCAGATGATAAGTATCAAATCCCATCGTGGGATCGTAATCCACGATACGGCGGCGCATACCGAGCAAACCGATGCGCATCATGCCCAAGGTTAGGGCGAAAAAGGCAGGTGTCATCAACCAAAAATGGATCTTGCCAAGCGTTTCGTTCATGCGGCGACCAGTCGCTTTGGGGAACCAGTAATACAGCGCAGCAAAGAACGGGAAAACGAATCCACCAAAAATTGTGTCGTGGAAATGGCCAACGATGAAGTAGGTATCATGTAAGTGCAAATCTACAGAAACCGTTGCGTTGGGCGGGCCTGTCAGACCTCCCAGCAAAAACACAACGATACCGCCAAGCACGAACAGCATCGGCGTAGGTGTCTCGATTTTCCCCTTCCACAATGTGGCAACCCACGAGAAGAATTTCACGCCCGTAGGGATCGCAACCAACAAGGTGCTATACATGAACGGTACGCGCAGATATTCGTTCATGCCGGAGGTAAACATGTGATGCGCCCACACAAGGAAACCGACGAGCGCAATACCAAGCGAAGACATCGCGATCCATTTATATCCAAACAACGGCTTGCGAGAGAACACAGGCAGAAGTTCAGAGATCACACCGAGACCGGGCAGCACAAACACATACACGGCTGGGTGTGAATAGAACCAGAAAAGATGCTGGAAGAGAACGGGGTTTCCGCCTTTGGCTGGATCAAAGAAGCCCATGCCAAACAAGCGCTGAAACATCACCAACTGGAAGGAGAGACCGATCAACTGTGTGGCGGTCAGCGAAATGATGGATGTGGCAATCGAAGCCCACACGAGGATCGGCATACGGAACGCGGTCATACCTTTTGCACGCATACGCAACACAGTGGCGACGATATTCAAACCACCCAGGATGGATGACCACCCCGCAACAAATACGCCGAGAAAGAACATCTGCATACCGACAGGCGCACGAGCGGAAAGCGGAGGATAAGCAGTCCAGCCTGTATCGAAGCCTCCGAGCACAAGGCTCATCAATAATAAAACGGAAGCAGGAACTGCCACCCAGAATGAAAATGCATTCAAGCGAGGAAACGCCATATCCTGCGCGCCGAGCAAAAGCGGAACGACATAGTTCATAATACCCGCAACGCCCAATAGAATCGACACGATCATAATCATGCCGTGCAGGGACATCAGCGTGTTATACAACTGCGGGCCGTTCTGCCCAAACAGTTTCATATCCAATGTCAGGAACTGCAAGGAAGACTGCGCCAACTCCGTGCGGAAGATCAACGCGAACAAACCGCCGATACTGATCAACAAAAGCGCAGTAACTGTATATTGAATACCAATCACCTTATGATCCAAAGAGACGGCAAAGTATTTTTCCCAGCCATGATAATGTTCTTCATGTTCTTCGGGAGTATCAATGCCGCGCGCCCACTTCACCCAATCATCCACAGCGCCAACGCCGAAGATAAAAGAGATGGCACCAACAAATGCGCCAAATACCCATGACGGTTCGGTAAAGAAGAAATCACCAAAAGCCGACAGCCCCATAATCGCGCGAATACCCGCAACAAAAAAACCGCCCAGCAACGTGCCGACAACCTGCCAGACCAAGCCGCGCGTAATTCCGCGATATCCAAATAGGCCGAAGAAAAAAGCGGTGAAGCCGAGAAGCAAAGTAAACAAAGACGGCACAGAACCTGAGAAGCGCAATGAACGCACTACCAGAAAATCTACGCCAAGCCCAAGCGCGTATCCTACAAGTCCGAAGAGGACTAAAAACAATAAGCCGCGCCAAACGGGATTCATATTTTTCATCATCATATTTCCTCTTTCCTCCGCCAATTATTTTAATGTCTGGATGTACGCGACAAGGTTGGCAATTTCTTCAGGTGTGAAGGGATACTGAGGCATGGCAGGCTGGAAGCCTTCCACAACCTTGGCATTTGGAGCCGCAATCGACTCGGTTAAATAGGCTTCATCTGCAGTCACAGTTGAGCCATCAGCCAGTTTCACTTGAGAATTGAACAAATCCTGCCATGTAGGGCCAACGCCGGCTTTACCATCAAGCGAATGACAGCCTGTGCAGCCATTCGCTGCCACAAGCAACTGCCCCGCTCCTTCAGGAGTCTTGGCGGCTTGGGCTTCGACTTGGCGCGCATTCAGCCATGCATCGAAGTTTTTCTGCGACACAACATTAACCGGGCTTTCCATATTATAGTGCGAGGTACCGCATAACTCCGCGCAGCGCACTTTATACGAACCTTCCAATGTCGGCGTGACGCGATACTCAGTCACGCGGCCCGGCACTACATCCTGCTTCATGCGAAACTCGGGGACAAAAAATGAATGGAGAACACCATCCAAAGGAGATTCCATTTTCAATAACACCTGTTTCCCTACTGGCAGGTACAACTCATTGGAAATCACGCCGGCTTGAGGATATTCAAAACTCCATGACCATTGTCTGGCCATCACCTTGATAACCATTGCATTCGGGTCTGCGCGCAGCGTTTCACTCAATGAGTACGCACCAAAATAGGCAAACGCCACCACTATAAACAATGGAACAACCGTCCATGTAATTTCCAACGCGGTATTGCCCTCAATATGTTCCGCATCGGTTGTGTCGCCCTTTTTGCGCCGGAACATAATCAGGCTATACCCAATCGGCACAGCGATCAACGCAAAAAGGAAGGACATGGCAATCATTTGCAGATTCCACATCCAATCAATTGAGCCAGCCTGGCTGATCGACCCTGCCTGCGCGCTTGCCGCAACGGGCATCAATCCAAGGGAGGTCAGACCAAAGTATGTGGCAAAAGCCATTACAATGATCAACACCCCAACAACAATGAAATGTCGCATACACTCTCTCCTCAAAACAGACATAAAGGGGAAAACCACCCCGAATTACAAACGCTTTAATTTACCAAAGTTTCTTATATTTGTCACTAATTTTAAGGGTGATTGTCACAAATACTACAAACAGACGAATCCCGCGCAGACATACTCAACTCGGGTTTAATCCTGATTTCAAAATAGATTCGCGTCCTGAGTATTATTCGGTAACCCTTAAAGCAGACAGCAGTTCCGCGCTATGCTCCGCCGGACGGACATTCTCAAACATCTTCTTGATATTTCCTTCCCCGTCAATCAAAAACGTAGTTCGTAATACACCTTCATATTCCTTGCCCATAAATTTCTTGGGCCCCCATACCCCATATGCATCACACACTTTATGTTCTTCATCCACCAACAGTGGAAAGGGCAGCGAAAACTTTTTCTTAAACTTCACATGCGACTCAACCGAATCAGGGCTGACTCCCAAAACGACCACGCCCGCCTTTTCATACGCGGAGTAATCATCGCGAAAATTACACGCCTCTTTTGTGCAGCCCGGCGTATCATCCTTGGGATAAAAATATAGCACCACATTCCTTCCGCGAAAATCAGATAATTTTCGGAGGACACCCGTATCGTCAATCATTTCAAATTCAGGAGCAGGTATTCCAGATTGAATTGGCATTTTAAAAATATCCTTTATTTAAGTAATCGATCCGATTTGCGACGAATAAAAAAACGACGCATCATAATAGATGCGTCGTTTATAAATCAAACTTACCTGTTATGGCTTAAGTGTGCGGACAAAAGCAACAGCCTGCCAGATCTGCTCATCGGTAAGCACGCCCTTCCACGCAACCATGGAAGTGCCTTCCTTGCCGGTGTTAATGCGCCAATACAGGAAGTCATCACCAACGGTGGGAGCAAGTATCGCGAGGTTCTTCGGAGCAGGATCAAGCGCTGCGCCGGCAGGGCCATCGCCATGACCCTGAGGGCCATGGCAGGATACGCAATTTGTCTTAAAAACTTCCGCGCCAGCAGTGGCAGCATCCGCACCAAGAGGGCTGGTCTTGCCCGCATATTCAGCAGGAACTGGAACCGGAGTAGCCACAGCAGCCGAGCTGCCCCCGCCACAAGCGGTCAGCACAACCGCGATCAAAACCAATACGACAAACAAAACTTTCTTCATTCTGCACTTCTCCATTTGTGAAAATATTTGCAATAGCAAGATGCAATTATATACACATTCTGGAATTATGTACAGAATTCGACTGGTCTTTGTTATTTGTACTAAGTTTACGCTCCAATTGTCACAGCCAGAACATCATAATATGTTCCAGCGCCAAAACCATCAAAGAGGATATTGTCATTGGGTCTCATTTTTGGCAGTTGCCGCAGAAAAGCGACCATGTTGCTTGCCGCGCTCACATTCCCAAAGTCACTCACCAGCCATGGCATGGGGAAATCAATGCCAATATTCTGCAGTTGCTTCGCCTTTAATAAATTGATCTTGTAATTGGCATGGTGAACAATACCAACTGAAATTTTCTTATCAGGCGTGCCCACCTTGTTCATTAATTCGGCATATTCATTGAAGACTTCAGTCACAACCTGTACGCCCGTGCGGACAAATAGTTTGACCATGCCCATCGGTCCTGACATGGCAATTGGAGAGCCGTCTTCGGGTTCATGCATCAAACCCGCCACGCGGATGTGGGATGGGGCTTCCTGCGTAAACTCAATCAGTGACTCTTTTCCCTTTTCGCGTGAATGCGGATAATACATGCGGATCGCCAATACACCCTCCCCATCAAAGGCTTCGCGGTCTTTTCCTACTAAAAACTTAAAAGTTTCACCGGGGATCACGCCAATAACCCCAGCCGCGTTTGCAAATAACTGTAACGCATTCTTATCGCGTGCGTGATATGTAAATCTGCTCAAGCCTTCGATCCCGCCCACCAAAACTTTTTTACCTTTCAATTCCTCGGCGATGTTCATCTGGCCTTTACGTGTGAGAGCAGGATTGAGCGCCAAATGCAGACTCGCAACAGAACTATCGCACGCTTTATGTACGCTGACCTTTAACGCACTTTCAGGAATTCCAGCAAGATTTGATATCCGGCTGACATAATCAGGCACAACCGGTCCACCCGCGCCAATCAAGACAGCCTGAACATCTTCGGGCTGCCAGCCATTGGCAAGCGCAGCTTCACGCAGTAAACGCGCGCCGATGGTTAACTCAAGCTCGGTGTGTTCAGCATCACTTAAGTTGGGTGTATGGTGACGGCTAAGAAAACCCAATTCCGCAAGGTTAATGGCCTCTGAATCTTTAAGGATTTCCCCTGAACGTTGCGCAACCAGATCAGGCATATGCGTATTATCATAACTTTCACCCCATGAACCATACACGCCGCCAACCCCTACCGCGGAATTGGTTACGCTTTCAAATCCGAATGGAATTCCACCTGCAACGGGGATAATTTCCTTTACAACATTCGGACGGTCAAAAAAAGAATTACTTTTCGTCATGTTCGTTTACTCCAATTTTTAAATAAAACATCAAGTTCATTACCATAACACCAATCTTCACATTTCGCTACTATTCTTTCAATCTAAATTAAAAATAATTATATATTATTTCAACCTTAAAATATTTCAAAACACATCCAAATATCTTGTAATTAACTCAAATACCAATATACTAAAGAAATAAATTTTGTAACTACTCGGCCCCCGTAAGCATGTCGCTGCGAGGCGCTCTTGTTCTTGCCGAAGCAGTCACCTCATCAAGAAGATTGCTTCGTCGGAAAGAGCAACAGCCCTCCTCGCAATGACATGGCTGAGTAGTTACTAAATTTTCAACGCGTTTTATTATACAAGGAGATGACAAACATGGTATCAGTAATGGAAAGACTTGCAATACGAACGGAAAATAAATTTAGAAGTCTTATTACAAAACAGGCTTACAAAAAAGGCGAAGTAATGTGCATCATCCCCAGCGAGAACATCATGGACAAACCCAATCGCTTCACGGTGCAAATCGCAAAAGACAAGCACACACACGTCGGCAAGCTGGCTGCGCTCAATCACTCCTGCAACCCGAATGTAATTCTTGACACAGAACACATGGTGATGATCGCATGCCGCGACATCGAAAAAGGCGAGGAACTTTCCTTCTTCTACCCAGCCACGGAATGGGAGATGCAAGCGCCGTTCATTTGCTTATGCGGCTCCGCGAACTGCATCCACGTTGTAGCGGGCGCGCGCTTTCTGCCGCTCTCCACACTGGAAAATCATTACCTGAGTAAACACATCCGCGAGGAAATGATCGAACTGCTCAACGGCACAAAATCGCATTTAGAAAAGTTACAGGGAAATTAATCCAGAAACTCGGAGGTCTTGAAGACCTCCGAGTTTTTTTACCCGGTCAGGCTTTTTACAACTTTCGATGCAGCGCCAAAAGCGTATACGCCCCCACCCAGGGTTTGCCCAAGCGGTGATTGTCTGAAACAATGATCGTGCCAAACTTTGAAGCGATCTGCGGCATGAGCATGGCAATCGCAGCCCAGTCATCGGTCAACACGGCTGCTTTCATCTTCGTTGCGGATTGCCCGGCCCACATCCACTCCATGCGGAACTTATCCGCCTTGACCCAGTAGTCGCGTTTTTCCCACGCAACCACAGAAGTATCGATTCCTTCAGAAATAGATTGCAAAGCGAGCGCAATAAACGCCGCTAAATCTTTCGTCTCTGGTGTAACATTTTGCATTCTGGCAAGTTCACGAATGCACAGCACAATGGACTTTGTCAAACGGGTTCGTTCTTTTCCAACAGAATCGGGGTTAATCACACGGCTCAACAGAAATTCTCCAAGATTAAATTTGAAATTACAAGAGCGGCATTATACCGCCAATCGAAGGTCAAGCGCTGCCACTCGAAATATTTTAAAGATACCTTTTGTTGTATACTTACTCCATTGCGGACACTAAACAGCAAGCAAAACTTAGGGTCTTTATCAAAATTTCCAAGGTAGATCAATGACCGACAACATTCTCCAATATGAATCGAAAATCTGGGCGACCGCCGATCTTTTGCGCGGCTGCGGCATTAAAGAATCTGAATGGCCGTCTTATATGATGCCATTCTTTGCGTTGATTATGATCGAAAGCCGCTTGCTTCGCCTATTTGAAGAAGAAATCAAGATTGCAGGTGGAGAAAAAGCCTTTGAAGCCATGCGCGAAGATGACAGACTCGCACTCCTTTTGGACAAAAAACAAGGCTACAACAAATATCTCTTCGAGCAAAAGAAGTCGCTGGTAGAGATTTGCGCGAATGACAAAACCTTTGAAATTGACTTCGACGCCTACCTGAAAGGCTTTGACGAAGAGACCAAAGACCTGCTCGGCGTGGAACCTGGCGATGAAGGCGAAAAATTCCTCAATATCAAAAACTACATCTCCATTTTGAAGAACAAAAAAGTCCTGCTTGGATATGTCAAAAAGTGGAGCGAGATTGACCTAAAGCCATACAGCAACTCCGACATCACCACATTGGAAGAACACATCAAACGCCGTTGGGCGGACATGTCTGCCGAGACAGCAGGCGAGCAATACACGCCCGATGATGTGATCGCGCTCATGGCAGATATTATCGCCTCCAAGATCGAACCGAAAGAAACCCTGCTCAAAATTTATGACCCTGCCTGTGGTGGCGGAAATTTGCTCTTCGGGGTGGAAGACCGAATCAAGGAATCATTCCCCAATCGGTATACCCAAACCTTTGGACAGGAATTGAATGACGCCCTCTTCGCGCTTGCCAAGATCGAGAGCCGCTTCCGTGAAGACTCAAAGATCGAAGCAGGCAACACGCTGACAGATGACAAATTCTACAATGATGAGTTTGACGTTTCCATTGCCAACCCGCCTTTTGGCGTGGACTGGAAAGGCTTCCAAACCGACATTCGCAACGACAAGACGGGACGCTATAAATATTTCCCCTCCGTTGGCGATGGACAATTGCTCTTTACCCAACACCTGATTTCCAAAATGGCGCATGATGGTGTGGCGGTGATCGTTCACAACGGTTCGACCTTGTTCTCAGGTGACGCGGGCAGCAATGAAAGTAACATCCGCAAATGGATGTTGGACGCTGACATCGTAGAAGCCGTAATTCAATTACCCACCGATGAATTTTTCAACACGGGTATTTACACCTACCTGTGGGTACTAAACAAAAACAAGAAGCCTCACCAAAAAGGCAGGGTGATGTTGCTCAACGCCAGCGAGAAATTCAAGCCATTAAGAAAGAATAAAGGCTCGAAGCGCAAGGAAGTGGACGCAGGTAGTCGCCTCGACATTGTGACCACGCTCGGCAAATTTGAAGATAACGATTATGCCCGCGTCTTCGATAAGGAGTATTTCTATTTCAACAAACAGGCGATTCTGCTCACGAATGTGGACGAGCAAGGTAAGTTTTTACCCGACAGCATAAAACTTTCCCCGATCAAACTGGAAAACGGACAGCGGGAAGCACGACTTCGCCTTCTTTGACGAGG
>VFKN01000160.1 GCA_009885525.1 Anaerolineaceae bacterium
ACTTTGCGCAGGATCCGCAGGCATGGCACGGCATCTCCTGGGGATTGGTGGAAGGCTTTGCGCGCTGGGGCTTGCAGCAAGGCTATGCGGTGACCAGCGTGAACGTCAGGCTTGCCACGGTCAAGAGTTATGCGCGTAAACAGGTAAACAGGTAAACAGGTAAACAGGTAAACAGGTAAACATAGAAAAAACGTACACACTTGATCTTACGTGTGTACGTGTCTACTTCTCTACTTGCCGTCCTATTTCACAACAGCCGTGTAGCCTTTTTTCTTGACTGCCGCGATAATTTGCTCATCGGTTAATTTAGTTTCGTCGTATTCAATAACCATTTGCAACTTGTGATAACTGGCGTTGATTTCTTTTACGCCAGCCAAAATATCTTCAAGGGATTCAATTTTCATGGCGCAGTTGGTGCAGGTCATATCGGGGATTTGGAAAGTTTTCTTTATCATTTTGGCTCACTTTTTATAATCGCTTCTTTCCTCTTTTTTCTTTCGTTGACAATTAGAAAAGAAGAAAGAGCGGAGTTTATTCAAACACAATCTGCCCGGTATACATTCCCATTGAACAGGTGAAGAACAGCGTACTGCCTTTTTTCTGCGCCGGGATCATCATTTGCACTGTACCTGTATCAGGCAGCAATTGATAATAATTCAGCGCAGGGATGACAAAATCGCGCGCGCACGAATAGGTTTGATTGGTGATGAGATTCAAGGTGAGGTCTTTATCAGCGGGCGCTTTAAGCGTCGCGGGGAAATATCCGCCGTTTTGCACATTGAGGGCAAGTTCACCTGCGGGGATTTGGGCTTGAGGCGCAGACTCCGCTACGGGAGCAGGTCGACTCAACGAGGGGAATAATCCGCGCGTCATATTTTCAAAAGAAAGCGGAGAACCCAGCACATTGAGTCCGCCGTTGAGAGTCACAAATCCCAAAATCAAAACAACGACTGCGACAAAGCGCATAAAGAATTTTTCGAGTTTGGAGCCAAGTTCGGTGGCGAGATATGCAACGATGAAAAATACGGGACTTGTTCCTAGTGTGAAGGCGAGCATCAACGCTGCGCCCATCGCCGCGCTGCCTGTGCCGAGTGCGGTTGCCATCATCGCTTGAGTCACACCGCAGGGGATGAAAATCGTCAGCGCGCCGAGAAATACCGGCGTGAAGGTGTCCGTCCCTTTCGCGGTTCTACGGATATAACGTGTGAGAAATTTCGGCGGCTCAATGGAAAAATAACGAAAGATCGGGTGGACATTAAACATCCGCAGCGCATTACCAATCATGAAAATACCAATGAAGATCATCAACATGGCGCGGGTCATCGGGCTGAATGTGAGATATGAACCGACGAAACCGAGCAGCGCGCCGAGCAATGTATATGCAATTACTTTTGCAAAGAGGAAAAGAAAAATAGGGAGCGCGGAGTTTGTACGGACGGCGATCTGCTTTGCCTTTTTTCCATGTGTGATCTGTTCCGTATAATCCTGCTCGATCTGATGCGCAAGCGAACTGGCAAGCAAGCCACCCTGCACCGCGAGACAACTTAATCCGCCCGTGGTGATGCCTGTAATAAAAGCCACCATCAACTGACTCATTGTGCTTGAATCTGCGGCAATGTTGATGGAGTTTGAATTGGGCTGAAACACAAACATTGCAACAGCGATCACAATGAACACCACGCCAAGCACAATGATAATCATTGGATTAATAGGTTCGTTTTTATTTTTCTGTTTGTTCGACATTCGACCTCATAAAAGTAAACAGTAAACAAGTCATCCACAAAGGACACGAATTTCTTCGTGTCCTTTGTGGAACTATTTTTTTCTAGCGCTTACCGCCATCCCACACAACGAACGGCATATTAATCACGACGCCGGGCTGCTCAATTGCAACTTCGCCAGCCGTCTCCGCATCCACAACCTCGGCAGCGGATTTGAATTCACGCGCCTTGGTCTCATCTTTCCAGGTGACCGCATTCAAGCGGCGCAGCGGAGAGTAGCCGTCTGTGCCCGGAGGATTATCAAAAACATCAGGCTGAAAGCCGAAAGGTCCCGAACCTTTTACGCCATTGGTAAAGACATACACATTCGCCAATGCTTCATCGGGCACATTCGCGAGCGCGGGCACAAGGATAACCGGCGACTTCATCATGTTGGTCAGTTTTTCAGAAACACCGGCATCCGAGGCTTCGGTATGGACGAAATAAATTTCCTTGCCTTCAGACCACGCTTTTCCAGCGGGCAATTCGGCTTTGGCAGGACCACTTTGTTTCGGAGCACACGCGGTCAATAAAATCATCGCGGTGAGAAGGAGAACGGATAGTTTTTTCATGTTTTTTCCTTGTTGCTAAAAAGTAATTGGTGATTAGTGATTAGTGATTAGGTGATTAGGAAAAACTAATCCCTAGTTCCTAATCCCTAATTACCTAATTTATATTTTCTGTCCGCGCAAGCGCAGACTGTTGGTTACAACGAACACACTGCTGAATGCCATCGCGCCAGCGGCGAGCATTGGGTTCAAATATCCAAGCATTGCAGCGGGAATCAGCACTACATTATAAACAAACGCCCAGAACAAATTTTGTTTAATGGTCGCAACAGTCTTACGCGAGAGATTGATCGCGCGCGCAACACCGCGCAGATCGCCACTCATCAAGGTCACCGGCGCGGCAGCCATCGCCACATCCGTTCCCGTTCCGATCGCGAGACCCACATCCGCTTGAGCAAGTGCGGGCGCATCGTTGACGCCATCGCCGACCATCGCAACAACATTTACGATTTTCGATTTTGGATTTTCGATTTGCGCTTGCAACTTCTTAACTTCAGAAGATTTGCCTTCGGGTAAAACTTCGGCAAGAACCATATCCACGCCAACCTGTTTTGCGATGGCATCGGCGGTCTTTTGGTTATCGCCTGTGATCATCACAACTTTCAAACCCATCTTGTGCAAGTCCGCAATCGCGTCCTTCGAGCTGTCCTTGATCGTATCCGCCACCGCGATAATGCCCGCGGCTTGACCATCAATCGCAACGAGCATTGCTGTCTTCGCTTCGGATTGAAGACGCGCCACCTCGGATTCGAGTCCACTCAAGGAGATTTTTTCAGCCTCAAACATTCTCTGATTCCCGATCATCACGCTTCGACCTTCGACCTCGGCTTGGACTCCGTGCCCCGGTATTGCCTTGAACCCGGAGAGTTCCGCGAACGCCAACCCGCGGGTAGTCGCCTCAGCCCAAATTGATTCGCCCAGCGGATGTTCACTGCCCTTCTCGACAGAAGCAGCAAGGCGGAGTAATTCATCTTCGGTAATTGGTAACACCTGCACTTGCGTACGGTGCAAGTGTTGGTGATTGGTGATTATGTCAGTGACAGCGGGCTGACCTTTCGTGATCGTTCCTGTTTTATCGAGAACAACAATATTAACTTTTCCAGCGCGTTCCAAGGCTTCACTGGTGCGGAACAAAATTCCCGCTTCCGCGCCTTTGCCTGAACCAACCATAATCGCTGTGGGAGTTGCAAGTCCCATTGCGCATGGGCAGGCGATCACCAACACAGCGACCGTATAAATAAGCGCGCGTGTGAAGTTATCAATATCCGAGTTGATCGGTAATGCGGGTCCAAGGAAATACCAGCCTGCGAAAGTCAGCGCGGCGATCCCAATCACAATTGGCACAAAAATCGCCGAGACCTGATCCGCCATTTTTTGGATCGGCGCTTTGCTGCCCTGCGCATCTTCCACAAGTTTGATGATCTGCGCCAGCGCGGTTTCTTTACCAACTTTGGTCGCTTCAAATTTCAACAACCCAAGTTTATTAAGCGTCGCGCCGATGACAGGGTCGCCGGGTTTCTTTTCAACCGGAAGTGACTCACCCGTCAACATGGATTCGTCAATTGCGCTGCGTCCCTCAATCACAACACCATCCACAGGGATCGTCTCGCCCGGCTTGACCAACACCACATCGCCCACGCGAACATCATCCGCGGGCACTTCGACTTCCACGCCGTCACGAATGACACGCGCAGTCTTGGCGCGCAGTCCCATTAATTTTTTGATCGCTTCGGAGGTGCGCCCTTTTGCGCGCGCTTCCAGGAATTTTCCAAGTTTAATTAAAGTGATGATTACCGCGGCTGTCTCATAATAGACATGCCCCATCAGCAAACCAAACGTAATTGGCAGCGAATAGAAGAACGCGGCGGATGAACCCATCACAATCAGCACATCCATATTCGCGGATTTATTGCGTACCGCTTTGAATGCGCCAACATAATATTGCCAGCCGACATAGAATTGAACCGGCAAAGCCAGCGCAAGCATTAACCAGCCAAACCACGGCTGCGCCTCGCGCATGCCTTCCATCGTATTTTGTGAATAAACGAATGCGGGCAGTAAATTGAAATCCTTGCCCATTGAGAGCAGGAACAACGGCACGGTGAAAATCAAGCCAATGATGAGCAGACGTTTCTGTTCATTGATCTCATTCTCGCGCGCAACCGCTTCTGCATCTTCCGCATCGCCGCCGAGCTCCAGCGCCTCAAACCCAGCGGATGCAACTGCGCGGCGCAATTCCGCTTGTGTGATGATCGTGGGAATATATTTCACGCGCGCTTTTTCGGTGGTGAAAGTTACCTGCGCTTCGAGGACGCCCTCAAGTTTTGCGAGCGCCTTCTCCAAACGAGTCGCGTCGTTATTATCAGATAATCGCTTAATGATCAGGTCTGCTTCGCCAGTGGCGATGCCATATCCCGCGCGATTCACGCGCGCGATCACATCGCTCAACGCGAGTTTCGTGGTGTCAAAATCCACCGTGGCACGTTCGGATGAAAGATTTACGACCGCGTTTTGCACGCCGTCAAGTTTTTTCAAATTGCGTTCCACCGTGGCGACACAGTTGGCGCAAGTCATACCTGTAATTGGGAGAGTTAGTTGTTTAGTTTCAGTCATTTTGGTTATTAGAGAATGGAGATTAGAGATTGGCGTATTCAACACTATTCTCCATTCTCTAATCTCTATAAACTAATCAAACTTTCAGCGGGATAATTGATCTCAGCCAATAAAGCCTTGATCACATCTTCGCTCGCGGGCGCATCAAATGTGATGACGACCTTCTTGCTTTCGATCTCAGCCTTTACGGATTGAACGCCTTGCACGTCGCCCACTTCGGTCTCGATTGTGTGGGTGCAATGCGCGCAAGAGATCGCGGGGACGGTATAAGTTACTGTGGTCATGGGGTAATTCTCCTTGGGTTATATATTAGTTTGAAGGTTGAAGGTTTGAATGTTTAAGGTTGAACGTGCAACTTTAAACCTGTAACCTTAAACCTTTGTTGACATCTCAAACACTTCGGTAATTTCTTTCAACACACGCTCGCGTTCTTTTTTATCATTTCCTTGAATTGCGGTAATAACGCAGGAATTCAAATGATCTTCAAGGATAAGCGAACTGACTTTATTGAGCGCGGCTTCAATCGCCTGTATCTGGCGGATCACGTCAATACAATACGAGTCCTCTTCCACCATGCGGATTACGCCGCGCAGGTGTCCTTCAACTGTCTTCAATCTTCGGATGGTTTTATCGTTTTCCATAAGGACCTCTAATTTCCAGATAAGGCGTGCTGTTCTTTTCCTACCCCCCCCCAGGGGGGATGGGTAACCCAAATATAAAGCATTCACCTAGCCTCTGTCAACCGACAAATGTCATCATATTAGGGTGTACAATCGCGGCATGAACATTTCGCCACAGGATTTAAAACAGGTTGTCGTGTTTCAAAACGCGACAGATGCTGACCTGCATCTCATTTTAAAAAACAGTATCACCCGTTCCATCGAAGAAAGCGGATATTTTTTCTTTCAGGGTGATGTCGCGGAATATTTATACATCCTGACCAGCGGGCAGATAAAACTCATGCAGTCGAATCCAAATGGGCAGCGAGTAAATTTGCGGACGATCTATCCGTGGCAAATGTTCGGCGCGTTGGGCGCTGTCCGCGCGGAGGCGACCTACCCGGCATCCGCGCAGACGCTCGAAGACAGTTCCGCGCTTGCCATCAAAAGTGAATTTCTGCATGAGATGATCCAAACACGCCCTTATATCTCATTTGACCTGATGAATTTAATGACTTCCTATATTCAAGAAATGCAAGCCCGTTACAGAGAACTCGCCACGGAGCGAGTCGAACAGCGCGTCGCGAACGCGCTGATTCGCCTCGCGGGGCAATCGGGAATTAAATCCACAAAAGAAACCGGCATCGAGTTATCCTTCTCGCGGCAGGATGTCGCGGAGATGACGGGAACTACGCTTTACACCGTCAGCCGCCTGCTCAGCGATTGGGAACGCAAAGGCATCATCAAAACAGGCCGGGAGAAGATCAGGATCATCAGCCCGCATGATTTGGTACGCATCGCGGACGGACTTGAAAAATAGATCGGCTTATTTGCGCCAGCGCAAAGACAACACGGGGGTAATACGATATTCTATATCCACTATGAACGACGGTTTAAAACTTTTAGAAGCCAGCGTGGAAAGTATTTTGAAATCCACATCCAAATCAACCAGATTTTTTCTGGATTGGCACACCGATTGTGCCGGCTGTAGTTTCGCGCGCTTTTGCACGTTGAAAGATGTCATTGACACTTATCAACTTGATGAAAAAAAATTTCTGGAAGCCGTCGAAAAACTGGGCGTTCAAAAATCTTGACCAGGAGAATGAAATGAAAAAGTTAACCAAGTTTCTACCCATCGCCATCTTATTGGCAATACTCATCACCGCTTGCGCGAGCGCAAGTTCTAAAATCGTCAGCAAGGAATACGTGCTGACCACCGAGATAAAAGACGGCAACCTGATCTTCCTCGGCGTCAGCGATGAGATCAACGGGATGCCCAACCCCACCTTGAGCGCCAAACCCGGCGAGACCATCACCGTCACATTGATCAACGGCGGCATGGGACATCACGCCATTAGCTTCCCGGCAGTACAAGCTACTTCAACAGTGGTGAAAGAAAAAGGTGAAGAGACCTCGGTTACATTCACTGTCCCCGCTCAAGATGGAGAGTTGGAATATTACGACAGCGTCGATAACAATGCCGGCCTCGGCATGAAAGGCATTTTGATCGTCAGCGCAGCCGACCAACCCGTCAGCGCAGCGAGCGAGCCTGCCGTTGCCGCGATCACCCCCTCTGCTTCAGCGAATTTCGGTGACCCGCAAGTGCTCGCGGCATTCCAAAAAGGCGCATGCGGAAGTTGCCACACTGTCGCTGGAATCCCCAATGCAGCCGGTGCGATCGCGCCTAATCTCTCGGATATAAATATGGCCGCCGAAGAATATCTCAAAAGCGGAAAATATACAGGCACAGCAAAAACCGCGGAAGAATACATCCACGAATCGATCGTCGATCCTAATTTGTTCATCGCCCCAACCTGCCCCACCGGCGCATGCACACCCAATGTGATGCCCGCCACACTTAAAGACATGCTCAATGCGGATGAAATCAACGCGATCGTCGGCTACCTAAAGGCATTACCCGGCGGCGCATACGGAGCAGTCACAGAAGCACCTGCCGCACAAGCCCCCACCACCGGCGTGGATGTCGTGCGCGACCCAACCGACTTGCCCGCTCCGCTCGAAGTACGCGCGCCCCAGACTGTTGTTGTCAACCTCGAAGCAGTCGAAGTGGAAGGTCAACTCGCCGACGGAACCACCTTCACCTATTGGACATTCAATCGCGCAGTCCCCGGCCCATTCATCCGCGTGCGCGTGGGCGACACCCTCGAAGTCCACATGAAGAACAACACAAGCAGCACAATGAATCATTCTGTTGACTTCCACGCAGTCACAGGCCCCGGCGGCGGCGCAGTGATGACCCAGACCGAGCCCGGTAAGGAAAGTATATTTACAGCCAAAGCACTCAACGTCGGACTCTTTGTCTACCATTGCGCTACACCGATGGTTGCCAATCACATCTCCAATGGCATGTACGGACTCATCCTCGTCGAGCCGGAAGGCGGACTTCCCAAAGTTGACCGTGAATTCTACGTCATGCAAGGCGACATCTACACCACCGGCGCATTCGGCGACAAAGGCAAGCAAACCACCGACATCACCAAACTGCTCAACGAAGACCCCGAATATATTGTCTTCAACGGCGCAGTCGGCGCACTCACCGCGCAGAAACCGCTCAAAGCCAATGTTGGCGAAACCGTACGCATCTTCTTCGGTGTCGGCGGACCCAACCTCACATCCTCGTTCCACGTCATCGGCGAAATTTTTGACCGCGTATATGATCAGGCTTCACTCACATCCGCGCCGCTCACCGACGTACAAACCACCATCGTCCCGCCCGGCGGCGCAACCGTGGTCGAGTTCAAACTCGAAGTCCCCGGCAACTACATCCTCGTAGATCACGCCCTCTCAAGATTGCAGCGCGGACTCGCTGGCTTCCTCATCGTGGAAGGCGATCCAAATCCAGAAATCTTCCTCGGCACACCTTCCGCAGGCAGCGGACATTAAACAAAATTGAACAACTCACCTTACGCACTTTGTATCTTTCCATGTCGCCCTGAGCGACAGCGAAGGGTCTCTGAGATAACCGTAGAGGTTCTTCGCTCCGCTCAGAACGACACTACGTAAGATGAGTGAATAACACAAAAGCCCCGTCATGATGACGGGGCTTTTGGATTTATAATCTTGATATGAAAAAATACCCGCTTCTTTTTCTGCCCACCATTCTGATCCTGTTTTTACTGATTTCATGCACCCCCAAAGCACCCACCCCCGATATCAATCAGCAGATCAATCAAATTGTCGCCGCGACGATAATGGCATTCCCAACAAATGCGCCGCCCCCAACGCTCGTGCCTTACCCTACGCCTACACCCTTTGACCTGACAGGATTTTTCTGCGAATATCATTTCTGCATCGGGCATCCAAAAGATGTTTCGTTCTTTGATCAGCAAAACCATACCACGCCAAGCAATTATAGCCAGGGAGTTATTGCCGCATTTAATGGCAACGTCTTCATCCAATTAATATGGCAGCTCGCACCGGGAACTACAGATCCGCAATTTATGCTGGACCTCATTGTGAGCAGCGCAACCGACACCCGCACAGGCAGCCTCGATATCAAACTTGTGCGCGGCATGAACGTAGTGTACACGCCCCTCACATCCACCGCCACCATTTTGCCTTCCGGCGGTGCAGGCGCGTGGACTTGCGGCGACCGTGTCTTTGCCTGGAAAACATATACCCAGCAAACCGAAGCGCCCTCCTCATTGTTTGAAGAGGCGCTGGCAAAATTCACCTGCGGACAAAATTAACGTGCCAAACGGAATCACCATCCGCCACGCAAAACCCGCGGATGTGGAATCTTTCCGCGCGTTGCGACTCGAGGCGCTGAAGAATCATCCAGATGCTTTTGGTCAGGCTTATGCCGATGCTGCGGCAAAAGAGAATGAGTATTGGTTGAACAGGCTGAACATCAACGAGGTTGAAGATGCTCTATTCTTCGCCGAAAAAGATTCGCAGCTGATAGGCATGACCGGTATTCATAGAAGCATGGCGGTAAAAGCAAAACACGCCGCCATGATCTGGGGCGTGTACGTCAAACCTGAGTGGCGCGGAAATCACATCTCAGAGTCGCTCATCCAATCTTGTGTGGAATGGGCAAAGACGCAAGGCGTGGTCATTGTCAAACTCGCGGTTGTGACGGGGAATCTCTCCGCGCTGCGCTGTTATGAAAAGTGCGGATTTAAAACATACGGCACGGAACCAAAAGCCATTTTTTACGACGACGTTTATTATGATGAATATCTCATGGCATTGAACACGTAAAAAATACAAGACCCTGAAGATTTTAGAAATCTTCAGGGCCTAATTTTTTAGTGGTTATGTCCTTCTTCGTGGACGTGACCGTGGTCGAGTTCTTCCGCGGTCGGGTCGCGCAGGGCAAGCACCTTCACGTTGAAATGCAACTCCGCGCCGGCGAGCGGATGATTGAAATCGAGACGCACAGAATCATCCGTGAAACTTTCGACAAAAGCCATTTGCTCCTGCCCGTCTTCATCAGAGACGTGCAATTCCAGGCCTTCTTCCAACTCCATGTCAGCAGGGAATTCACTGCGCGGCACTTCCATAAAAGCCTCATCATCAAATTCGCCGTAGCCGTCTTCGGGAGAAACCACCACGTCCTTGCTCTCGCCGATCTTCATGCCAATCATTTCCTGCTCAAGACCCGGGACAATATTGTCATAGCCAGCAAGGAACAGCAAAGGCCCCGCGCCTTCAGAAGAATCAAGCACTTCGCCATCCACTGTCAACGTGTATTCTATCGAAACAACCAAACCATCCTGTACAGTATCTTTGCTCATTATTATTTCCTTTAGTTTGAAATTTTTGCGTACATTTTACCAGTGAAATTACAGGTTGAAGGTCAAAAGTTGAAAATCCAAGGTTCGAGGTCAAAACCACAAGATCCTTGATTCCTAATTCCTAACTCGGACAAGCCGAAACCAAAAAGGCTTAAACACGAAGTACACAAAGGTCACGAAGGAAGACCTTGAAACCTTTGTGTACTTCGTGTACTTTGTGTTTAAAAGTCCTTGTACAAAAAAACATTTAACTTCTAAGTTCCTAATTCCTAACTTATAATCCCCCCATGCGATACGACTTGTGCCTCCCCTGGTATTGGGAATATGACGATGTTTTTGCAGGAATGGTGGAACGCGCCTGTATTGAACAGGGCGTTTCGCTCTGGCAGATCCGCCCCGATAATTTACTGGAATCGATCACCGCGCTTTATAAGGGCATCACGACCTTCAAGACGCTTTTACATCGCGGACAGGGCGAAGCGATCTTTGATCCGATTCCGCGCTGGGCGAAGGAATTCGGCGCGCGCAGAATCAACCCCGCGGAGCTCTCTTTATGGTCGGAGGATAAAGCCACCATGCACCTCGAGTTGATCAACCACGGATTACATACCCCCTACACGATTTTGCTCGCGTCCTTCCTCGAACAGCCTGTCATCCCGCCAATTGACCTCGCGCCGCTTGGCGAGAATTTCGTCATCAAGCCATCCAACGAGGGCGGCGGCGAAGGTGTAATTTTGGGCGCCACCAGCATGGATGAAATCCTGCAAGCGCGGATGAAATTCCCCGAGCAGAAATATTTAATTCAAGCGCATATTACGCCGCGCATGATTAACGATAAACCTGCGTGGTTCAGGATTTTTTACGCGAACGGAGAAACCTATCCGAGCTGGTGGGATACTCAGACGCATATCTACACCCTGATCGAGGATGAGGAATATATCCGCTACGGACTCAGCAATTTGGTGGACGTCACGAAGCGCATCGCGTCGATTTGCAGGCTGGATTGGTTCAGCACCGAGATCGCGCTGGCAGATGAATTCGTCGTCGTGGATTATGTCAACGATGAAATTGATACGCGCGTACAATCGCAGGCAATGGACGGTGTGCCGGATGAAATTATGAACAATATTACCAAACAACTTGTAAAAATCGCAAAGGAAAATTTATAAATGAAACCGCGTGCAAGAGATTTGGGAATTCCATTTGAAGGCGCAACGGGAACACATAACGCGATCACAGATGTAGACGGAATCACAGTAGGATACTCCACGGTAATTGAAGGCGCTTCGGCGCGCACCGGCGTGACGATTATTCATCCGCGCGGCAGTAAAAATCATACGCCTGTTTATGCGGGCACACATTCTTTTAATGGCAACGGTGAAATGACGGGCGCAGCCTGGGTGGAGGAAGGCGGTTTGCTGGAAGGTCCGATCGGGATTACGAACACGCACAGCGTCGGCATTGTGCGCGATACGATCATCGCGTGGCAGGTGAAAAATAACTCACTGCATCAAAAATGGTCTTGTCCGGTTGTGGCTGAAACTGCTGATGGTTGGTTGAACGATATGAATAGTTTTCATGTGCAGGAACAGCATGTGATCAGCGCGTTGGATTCCGCGCAAAGCGGCGCAATTGATGAAGGCAATGTCGGCGGCGGCACGGGAATGTTGTGCTATGAATTCAAAGGTGGTACGGGAACATCCTCGCGCAAACTGCCTGAGAAACTCGGCGGCTGGACAATTGGCATACTGGCACAATGTAATTTCGGAAGAAGATATCAACTGACAGTTGCCGGTGTTCCCATTGGAAAACATCTCGTGAATAACGCGCCAATAACCAATGGCGAGAATCCTTTCAAACAGGATGACGGCTCGCTGATCGTGATCGTGGCAACGGATGCGCCGGTTCTTCCCCATCAACTGAAGCGGCTGGCGAAACGTGCAACGCTCGGCATGGCACGCACAGGTTCACTTGGCGGGAATGGTTCCGGTGATATTTTTCTGGCATTCTCAACAGCCAATGCAAACGCGTCTCACGGGGATGAAAAGGGATTGTCGAATATTCAGGCCTTGTCCAACGATCACATCGACCCGATCCTTTCCGCGACAGCCTATGCGACGGAAGAAGCGATCATCAACGCCATGATCGCAGCAGAGGATATGATCGGGCATAATCATGTGGATGCGAAAGCCCTGCCGCATGAGGATGTGAAAAGGCTTTTGCGGGAATATAACAGATCAGTGTAAAACGAAAACGCTGATTTTGCCTTATCTGCAAAATCAGCGTTTTTTATGTCCCAATATAAGATTGGGGATTTACGTACATTTTATATGAATGAAAACAGTAAGCGAAGAGCACCTTCTTCGCCACCATCGCCGGCGCCACCCATAAAATTGATAATGAGACCGATTACAATGCCGCCCATCCAAATATACATCCATGTCTTCAGTTTCATTTCTTCATTCTTCATATTTTGCAAACCCCAAATGAAAGTATAGATATGACAAGTAACAAGACCTATCAAGGCCTTCACCAAACCACCATTTTGGAACAGTTTAATCCATACAACGATACCTGCAATCCAAATGATGAAACCACCAATACCCATATTAGCTGAAAATTCCATTTTACACTCTCCTCTAAAAAGTTGAAAATTATGCTATCAGGCGGAACGCCCAATATAACATTAGCAAAGACAACACCCATGCCGTAATCCCGTTACGGGTTTCAAATCTTGAAATTCTTGCAATTATGTTAACTCGCTGCGACTCAGGCAAAACAAGCGTGAGAGCTATTACAAGAAAAGCAAACAGAAATATAGGCGCAAAAGCATGCGTATGAAACGACTGCGTAAAATTACCATGCACAAGTTCGATGATGGCGAGTGTCAGCCCACAACCCGGGCAAGGAACGCCCGTCGCAGCAAGGATCGGGCAATTCCATCCGGGCAAACCCGCAAACCTTAATCCAAGATGCACAGCGCCTGCACCGGCAATAAACATCACCTCAGGGCGGTTTTCAAGTATGCTGGAAAAAGCGGGGGCGTACCAAATTTGGTTAAATGTATCATTCATAAAAGTGTGAACACAAAAAGATACAAGGGGTTCTGCTTTTTATTTCACCATCTCAACCTTGACGCTGACATTCAATTTATCCCCGATCTCTTCGAGCGCTTCGCTCCAGGTGTGGAAGTGTAATTGCGGTGAGACAACCACCACGCCTTTCAAGGTGAATAACGGCGTGCCGCTCATCGGCGCGGGCGAAGTGAACGTATCCATGTTCTCAATGTTGATGTTCTGACTCGCGAGATGATGTGAAATCTCATGGATGATGCCCTCATGGTCCGCGCCCGCGACTTCGATATGATAGGGAATCCAACCCGCGTATTTCTTCGAGTCGTCCTCAGTTTGAATCAGCGAAAGCCGGTAGCCCTCGCCGCGCAATTCCTGAAAATCAGATTCGATTCCCGCCAGTTCCTTCTCAGGAACAGTCACCAACATGAGCATGGCGAATTCCCCGCCAAGCCGCGCCATGCGGCTTGATTCAACATTGCTCTCGTGCTTTACAAATACATTGGTTACATAATCTACAAGCCCCACTTTGTCGTATCCGGTCAGGGTTAATACAAGATTTTTGGACATAAACGTTTCCCTTTCTGGTGGTTGATTTGTTCGTTAAGTCGAGTATAGCATAGGGATGAAATTAAAACAAAACACGGCTTTCCGCCGTGTTTTGTTTTATCGATTACTTCGCGTATTGTCTAAGCCACCAGGCCGAACCGGGTAAATCAGTTTCTTTAATGATCCTTTGCAATTCATCTGTATCAAAATAAACACGGCGCGCATCAATACTGACCGAGTCGCCGATCTGGTCAATGATCATATACTCAGCCCAGGGCAGTAAACTTGGGATATTACCGGGCGAGTATGCGAACTTGAATGCATTCCCTATGCTGCCTGAATTCAAGATCAACTTTTCACCATAGCGTCGAATCATTTGAATATGCGAGTGCCCGCCGATATAAATATCTGCATTTTGCCCGGCAAAATATTTATCCAATAATTCAGGAGGCGTAGTTGCCTGGATAATATCGGTGGATGAAAGCGGTGAGCCGTGAAAGGCAAGTATCTTTACCCCGTTTGGCAAAGTTAAATTGAGCATGGGGTTGAAAGCATCAAGAAAAGCGCGATCATCAAGGGTTAACTGCTTCTGACACCAATACAGGTCAGGGGCAAGATAATGCGTGATCTCGTATTGTTCCGATCTTTCGGGATCAAGTACTGCTGCGTCATGATTCCCCTTGATATACAAACAATCCAACTGTCTGAGTGCTTTAAGCACTTCGACAGGTTGCGGCCCCATGGTTACTGTATCACCAAGGCAAATGAATTGGTCAATTTTTTGCATCTCAAGATCTTTAAGGACAGATTGAAATGCAGTGTAATTGCCATGAATATCAGATAAAAAAGCAATACGCATAAATAACCTTCCACACTGATACCCTTACACTCTTAAAATTAGGACGCGGACGAGCGCGGAAAACGCGGATTCAAGGCGTTTTTTCGGGCGTTTCGTCAAAAAAATCCGTGTTCATCTGCGTTTTCAGCGTCCCAAAAACAAAGTGTAAGGGTATCAACCTTCCATATAAATATTCAGTATATTGTACACGAATGTAAGACAAATCAAAGGCAAATTACAGGTTTCAAGGTCTCGACTTATTTCTATTTGCGTTTACCCGGCAATCAAAATCACATTTTTTAGAAACGCATCAGAAAATTATTTCCTGAATAACCGAACAAACATCGCCTCCAACCCATCAAGTGATTCGCGCACACTTTCGGATAATCCATTACTTACAATGGACTCAGGTTGGACCGCTACAAGCAGCACCTCGGGGCGTTTTATTTTTGGGATGACATTGAACAAAAGCGTTAAATTCACCGAGTGTGTAGATGCTCCCAACTTCTTAAGATCGCTCAATTCGATCAGGGCAATTTCACCCGGATTTGCGCCAAAGTCTGCGGCATCTACAATGAGGACAAAATTCGCGCTCGAAGATTCAATCTGGCTGATGAAATTCTCGGGCACGTCGCCCGCATCGATCAAGGAAATGCCCACTTTTTTACGCAGGCGTTTGATGAGATAAGAACCCACGCCGTCATCCCCGCGCTGGCGGTTGCCTACGCCGAGGAGAAGTACATTTTTTTCTGCAATACGGTCTTGAAGTTCTTCGAACATGATGATTCCAGCCTTGTCTAAATTTTATGTTAATCTTCTTCGGTGGGGTGATCTATTTCGCCGGCGATGAATCGTTCCGGGTCCTGTTCAAATGCGCGCAGGCAGGCTTGCGTACAGAAATATACGCGCCGCCCTTGATAATCCGCGCTGGGATATTTTTCGGGCTCATCCAGTTTTCCGCCGCAAACAGAGAGGATTGGAGTAGGGTTGATTTGTTCCATGTTCAAAATTATAGCAAAAAGAGTCTCCATAACCCCGTTGGGACTCTTTTCAATTTTGAAGGTTTTATGGCTTCAGAATATGGCAGTTATAAAAATATGATGCTTACCCACAGTTCATTCTCCCGCCAAAAAAATTCGAGATTATAATGCAAAGCCTAATGGATACTTTACCAGCCCTGCAAATCGAATTGGACCGCGCCGAGCAAGCCCGCGCGAAAGGCAACGAAGGACAAGCCCGCGTATGCGCGCGCCGCGCCGCGGGAATTGCCATCCGCGAATACTTTACCCGTAACGGCACTCGCATCCCAAACGCGAGCGCATACGACCTGTTGAACCTGCTTAAAGAAGATACGCAATTACCTGTTAATTTAAAACTAGTCGTTGATCATTTAACTGTGCGCGTTACCGAAGAATTCAAACTCCCCGTTAAAGCCGACCTGATCGCCGAAGCGCAAAAGTTATGCGAGTGGCTACTAAACAAAAACCCTAAAGACCTTAAAGACCTTTAGGGCTCGACTCATTGAAACTACACTACATTTTGCGCCCGACAAGATAATAGAACGTGCGCGCAAGTGTAACTAATAAAAGCATCCCCGACATCACGCCGCCAAAGACAACAAATAACCTGCGCCAATCGGTAAGGCGCAAAGTAATTTCATGGCGGTCAGGCATATGAATACGCAAACGCAGACGCTTGACAAAATCCACCGGGGGCGCAATGGGTTTCAATGTCCCGGCAAGTTGCGCTTCGAGATCGGAAAATTCTTCTTTAGGGGTTAACATCTTTTTTTGTTTAATCATTCTTTCTCGCATTTTTTCAGTGAACATCCCGAAGATTTTCTTGTACAACAAAATCTGCAAACCTTCAGGACGATCATTAAGTGTTTATTTTTATTCAGCAGGATATAAGATCAATCCCACAGTTCCAGGCCCAAAATTAATGGCAAGAGAAATAGTCAAGTCAGTAAACTCCAGATCCCTGACATTGAAATTCTTTCTGGCTTCCTCCATCAACATTTTGCCCGCCTGCTCATCGTTTGCATGGACAATACCCACATGCACAGGCTTATCGCCAAATTCAACCTTGCCCATTTCGATCACACGGAGAACAGCACTTTTGCGCGTGCGGACTTTATCAACCATTTGCACAAGCCCGTCCTGCAAACGCGCAATCGGCTTCACATTCAACATCGAAGCGAGCGCGGCAGAAAACATGCCCACGCGTCCGCTGCGGCGCGCATATTCCAATGTGTCCAGTGTAATGATCACATGCGCCTGCGAACGTAATTCTTCAAGATGCTTGACGATCTCATCCACACTTTTACCCGCATTTGCCATCTCACGCACTGTGCGGCACATAAAAGTAATACCCATGGAACCGCACTGAGAATCAAAAGGAACGATATTGTACTCACCCTTCAACTCCTCCGCAGCGGATACGCAGGACGCGTATGTTCCAGAAAGTTTGCTGGTAACATGGATAGAAAGGATGGTATCATCTTTTGAAAAATTATTTTTGTAAAACTCAACAAATTGATGCGGGGAAGGCTGTGAAGTTTTTGGAAAGGTCTTGTTAGTGCCAACTTCCTTATAAAAGGAATCAAAATCCATATCTACAAATTGAATAAAAGTTTTTTCGCCAAAATGGATATTAATGGGGATGATGCTTATATCGTATTCTTTTTGCCATGCGGCAGGAACATCCGCCGCGCCATCAGTTACGATCCTTAACATAATTCACTCTCCTTCAAGGTTAAGATTTTGATCTTCCAATTGATCACGTAGCGCCAAAAGCGTACGATGATAAAGACTTTTGACAGCACCTTCGCTTCTGCCCATAATCGCGCCGATTTCCGCGTTGGACATATCCTCAACGAATTTCAAGATCAGCAAACTTTGGCGCTCAGGCGGCAAAGTGCGAATGATTCGCAGCAACGCATCCTGTTCCTGTGAGCGAACCAGGTTTCTCTCAGGGTGATCACCCTTTGTCGGCAGCATGGGCAGATCATCCAGCGGAATTTCCTGCTTGCGGCTTCTATCGCGATGCCAGTTCGCAACAAGGTTGTGTGCGATGCGGTACAGCCACGCAGAGAACGGCACGCCGCGATCCGTATAGTTCTTAATGTGATTCATTGCCCGCTGAAAGACACGCGCGGTCAAATCCTCGGCATCGTGAACGTTACCCGTACGATAATAAATATAATTGAAAATGCGTTCCGCATAACGCTCATAGAGCTGGCCAAAAGAATCACGGTCACCCAGTGAGGCGCTCTTTAACACATCTTCTTCGCTATATTCGAATTCCGTCAAAAGTTAAACCTTACCGACGGGCTAAATTAAATAACACCGTCGGATTTGAGAAGTTGCACCGAGTATAACATGCAGCATTTCAAATTCATTTCAAGCATAAAGTGGATGAAAAACAACGCATCCCACTTAACTCACTGATGTTACGCGGTGTCGTTCTGAGCGGAGCGAAGAACCTCTACAATTATCTCGGAGACCCTTCGCTCTGCTCAGGGTGACACGCCTAAAGTATGTAACATCAGTTAACTCAAAGTTGCTTCAGAGCGGAAACATTCCCCCGCTTCCGGGTAGTGCCATGAAGCAAGAGTGGCCTAAAAAACACAAAATACATAAAACATTTGTGCTATAATTTTATACCCTAATAGGAGAACTATGTCAGCCAATGTCATTCGTGTCGTGGGCGCGCGCGTCCACAATTTGAAAAATATTACAGTGGAAATTCCACGCGATAAGTTTGTGGTCATCACAGGCTTATCGGGGTCGGGTAAATCTTCGCTTGCTTTTGATACCATCTTCGCGGAAGGTCAGCGGCGCTACGTGGAGTCACTCTCCGCGTACGCGCGTCAATTCATCGGGCAGATGGATAAACCGGACGTGGATTATATCGATGGGCTTTCTCCCGCGGTTTCCATCGACCAGAAATCCACCAGTCACAATCCACGCTCGACGGTCGGCACTGTCACCGAAATTTACGATTACATGCGTTTACTCTTCGCACGCGCGGGTATTCCCCACTGCCCCGTCTGCGGACGTGAAGTGGTCAAACAGTCGGCGCAGGAGATCGTGGATAATGTCGCGAAACTCCCCGAAGGCTCGCGCACATTGATTCTTGCGCCGCTGGTGCGCGCCCGCAAAGGAACCTACCAAACAGTTTTCGAAGAGATCCGCAAAGCCGGTTTCACCCGCGTCCGCGTGGATGGAACTGTCTCTTCACTGGATGATGAAATTGAATTAGACCGCTACAAACAGCACACCATCGAGGCAGTTGTAGACCGCCTCGTCATCTCACATGAAGGCGATAAAGAAGAAAAGAAAGCCGCGCTAACACGCTTGACCGACTCGATTGAAACAGCGTTGAAGTTTGGCGAGGGTTATCTCACTGTCAATTTGGTGGATAAAAAAGAAGACTTGCAATTCTCCGAGCATCTCGCCTGCCCCGAACACGGCGTCAGTATTTCGGAAATTGAACCACGCACGTTTTCATTCAACACACCCCAAGGCGCATGTCAGGATTGTCAGGGACTCGGCTCAAAACTGGAGATCGACCCCAACCGCATCATCCCAGACGACAGCCTGTCACTGAACGATGGCGCGATCATCAGCATGGAGTGGAGCGGACCCAAAGTGGAAGGCGGCTATTACTGGCAAAGTCTGATCAACGCTTCAAAAGTTTTCAAAATAGATCTGGATAAACCTGTAAAAGAGTTAACCAAAGAACAAATGAAGATCGTTCTTTACGGCACAGGCGATCAACAAATAGCAATGACATATCAGGGCGCGAATGGAAATGAATTCAAATTCACGCGCGCATTTGAAGGTGTGATCACAAACATGGAGCGGCGCTATAAAGAGACAAACTCGGAATATATCCGCGAGAAGATTTCGGAGTTCATGTCCGACCGTCCCTGCCCGACCTGTCACGGCAAACGCCTCAATCCTGCCGCGCTAGCTGTGACCGTGGACGGCGTCAACATTGTTGAAGCGAACTCGTGGCCTGTATCCACAACTTTGGAATGGGTTAAGAAAATCTCCGGCAAAAACTCTCCGCTCACCTCAAAACAGAAAGCGATTGCGGATCGCGTTATTAAAGAAATATATGAAAGACTTAATTTCCTTGTCAATGTCGGCTTGAATTATTTGACATTGAATCGTTCAGCCACCACGTTATCAGGTGGCGAGGCACAGCGTATTCGTTTGGCAACTCAAGTCGGGTCGCGTTTGGTGGGCGTGTTGTATGTGTTGGATGAACCCTCGATTGGTTTACATCCGCGTGATAATGCGAGATTATTGGAAACGCTCAAAGGTCTGCGCGATTTAGGCAACACTGTTTTGGTCGTTGAGCATGATGATGAAACCATCCGCGAAGCAGATTGGGTCATTGATATGGGTCCCGCCGCCGGTGAGCATGGCGGTCAAGTTGTTGCTGAAGGCACGCCAAAACAGATACTGGCGCATCCAAAATCATTGACGGGCGCATATCTCTCAGGGCGCAAGCAGATCGCAATGCCAAAGAAACGACGCGCGGGAAACGGAAAATGGCTTAAGGTAATCAACGCGACGGAGAACAACTTGAAGGGCATCAACGTCGCGATTCCGCTGGGAGAAATGGTCTGCATCACAGGCGTCAGCGGCTCGGGCAAATCCACTTTGATGAGCGACATCCTCTACAATGCACTCGCCGCAAAGTTGATGGGCGCGCGCACATCCGCGGGTAATCATGAACGCATTGAAGGCATTGAACATCTCGATAAGATCATCAACATTGACCAATCCCCCATTGGACGTACGCCGCGCTCAAACCCCGGCACATACACGGGTCTGTTTGACGAAATCAGAAAATTATTCGCTGAACTTCCTGAAAGCAAAGTGCGCGGATATAAGCCTGGGCGTTTTTCGTTCAACGTACATGGCGGGCGCTGTGAAGCCTGTCAGGGTCAGGGCGAGCTGCGCATCGAAATGCAATTTCTGCCGGATGTGTATGTGCCGTGCGATGTATGTCACGGCAAAAGATTTAATCGTGAGACATTGCAAGTGATGTTCCACGATCAATATAGTATCTCGGATATTCTCGACATGACCGTTGATCACGCGCTTAGTGAATTCAAAGATTATCCGCAAATGCAAAATAAATTGAAATTGCTGCAGGAAGTGGGGTTGGGATACGTGCGCGTCGGTCAGCCCGCGACGACACTCTCGGGCGGCGAAGCGCAGCGCGTAAAATTATCCAAAGAATTATCGCGCCGCGCAACCGGACGTACGCTTTACGTCTTGGACGAACCGTCCGTTGGCTTGCATGCTGCTGATGTGCATAAGTTGATTGAAGTCTTGCAAAGACTTGTGGACACGGGCAATTCAGTTGTGATCATCGAACACAACCTTGACATCATCAAGATCGCGGATTGGTTGATCGACCTCGGTCCTGAAGGCGGCGACAAGGGCGGCGAATTGCTCGCCGAAGGCACGCCTGAGGATATTATGAAAGTAAAAGAATCGTACACGGGAAAATATCTAAAAGCGCATATAAAATAAAAGTCAAAAGTCGAGGGTCGCAAACTTTCGACTTTTGACTTTCGACCATGAAGCCCCCCACAACATCCGTTTTTCAGGTAGAATTATTTTTACATTGCATAGAATGGGAAACCACCTTTAACAAATGCTGTGTAAAAGGAAACGATCCATGAACAACAGACCACCTATTTCATCTTCATCAAATGTAATCAACTCATACCGTAAACGCAGGCAACGCGGCAACATGAATATTGTCTATATTCTCGCCGGTTTGTTTGTCTTGGGCGGTATCGTGCTGCTGATCTATTGGCTGAGCAACACGCCTAACAATCCAGTTTCAAATCTGTTGGCAACAGAAACTCCGACGCCTACCATGACATTCACGCCGACGAGCACATCTACGCCAACCGAAACATCGACGCCAACTGAAACATCGACGATCACACCCACTGCGACATTCTCCGTACCGTTCAATTACACAGTACAAGATGGGGATTATCTCGCACTCATTGTTGAAAAATACAACCTCGGCAATGATGGTGTAGCACTCATCCTGCTGCTTAACCCCTATAACGCAGAATCTGGGACGGGTGTTGACCCTGCGACTCAAAATATCGTCCCAGGAGAAATCATCCTTCTTCCCAACCCTGGTATGAAACTGCCAACCGCGACCACCATCCCCCCCGATCTTCCACGCGGTCAGAAAATAGATTATATTGTTCAATCGGGTGACACACTGGCTGGGATCGCGTCTTTATATAACAGCACGGAAGACGATATCGCCAAAGAAAACAATATCATCGACCGGAACGCGCTTCAAGTCGGGCAAACCCTTGTTATTCCTGTTAATATGGTAACTTCCACGCCAACCCGCCCGCCGACGAGCACCCCCATTACACCGGGACCCGGCACGCTGCTCCCAACGGCTACATTTACACCTGTCAATTAACTGGACAAATGTATAGCCCTCATGTAAAATAGGGCGCTGTCGTAAAGAATGAACAAGTAACTTTTGGAGAAAAACCTTGGCTAACATTAAGTCACAAATCAAACGCAATCGTCAGAACGAAAAGCGCCGTATTAAAAATCGCAATTTCCGTGGTGCTGCTCGCACTGCCATAACTGCCGCCCGCACCGCTTTTGCTGAGAACGACCCCAACACAAAAGAGGCTGTAATAAAGGCGATTAGCACATTGGATAAAGCCGCAGAAAAAGGCGTGGTTCACCCCAACAATGCATCCCGCCGTAAGGGGCGTTTAATGAAGCGCCTCGCCGCTTTTATTGCAAACCCACCCGCAGAAGTCGCTGAAACAAAGAAGAAGAAAAAGTAGTCTAAATAGTTTTGCAACTAAAAAGAGGTTCGCTTTACAGCGAACCTCTTTTTGATTTAATCTTACTTCCTCAAAATAACTGCAGATTCATCCTGATAAAGGATCTTCCAGTGATATTCACTTTGCAGTTTTTTTGCCAAAAGCGAATCGTTTCGAACGATCGCCCATTCAACATCGTGCTGTTTAAGAATATCCTGCCAGCCGACTGAGAGTGTAACGACGGTTTCGTATTGCAAGGTTACTTCGCCCGTGACATCCGCCATGCTGTCAATAAAAATTAATTGCGGATACAAATGCAAAGAGATATAACCACCCCAATTTAAATCATTGAACATATTTCCACGCTGGGGATTTTGTTCGAGCCATGTAACCGCTTGAACAGGAAAAAACGACGGTCTAAATTGGTAAAAGTTTTTGGCGGCGGAATTTGTAACTGCGAAAACACTCACGACCAACGCAGGAACAACCATCCAGCCGATACCCTTAATACCATGCTCGATTTTATGCAGGGTGGTTTCGAGCTGGTCTATAAAATGAATCTGCCGGACAAAGTCGAGTGTCTCCGCCAAAACAAAGGGAGCAACAATTCCGTACAAGTGGACGTTGCGAATCGCCATCATACTCATCGCACTAAATCCGGCCAATAATAATCCATGCGCTGCGGAGGTTTTTTCTTTTTTCAATGCCAGCAAAAATACGGAAAAAATCAGCAGGCCGAAAAGGACTCGCATTTCAGGCGCCTGGAAGTCGGGCGCGTTGGCTTCCGCCATACGCGACATGAGATATTTGTTATTCATAAAACTTGAAAAACTAACCCATGTGCCAATCCCTCCAGGGTTGAGCAGACTGGCGATAGCGGAAGTACCGAGTGATATCCATAAGTTTTTTCCCGCACTTAAGTCAACACTGGTGCGGTCAAGTAAATAGTCAATTATCCAGCCGACCGAATACGCCAACAAAACGAGAATGCCTGCGATGAACTCGCCATGCACATTACTCCAAACCAACATAAAAACAGAAAAACGCCACAATGGGATTTTTTCGCCGCGCCGCAAATCGTCCGCCCAAATAAGCCAAATTACCAGCATAAGCATGGAAAATAAATGTGGACGCACCGCCCAATTCAACGAAGTTGCGGCTGCACCCCACGCAACTAGGAATAAAATTGGCAATCGCAAATGTAATCGCTTTGAAAGATGAGCGTAGAGTAAAGTAAATGCAGAAGCCAGCAACCCGGCTGAAAGCACGGCAATTCCTGCCAGTCCTGCGTAAAGATAAATTGCATAAAAAATGACGTCCGCCAGCCATTCGTGAGAAACATAGAGACGATCAAAGTATGGATAAATAAACAGCTCAACGGCGGGGACAGATTTATTTGTAAGAATATATTTTCCCATTAAGAGATGACGCGGCAGGTCGCCATCCAGATTGAGCATTCTTTGTCCCAATAAAAGCATGGCAGCAAAGAGTGCGATAAAAAAGACATCTTGAATGCGGGGTAAAAACTTTGAATTCATTTGATATGGGTCTCTTTTTCAGATGCAGGTTTTGTGCCCATCAACTTACAATCGTTCAAACACATATAAATTATTTAACCCCATCTCAAATTTTTGTTTTTTTATCAGCTGAAACCCAACAGCCGTAAAAATATCGATCAGTTCGTCGGGCGTGAAGCCGTGATGCTCTTCCAGTGACATACCGTCCACAATACGCAAAGACAGCAAAATATCCAATATTTTGTCAACCATCAGGGAAGGTGCCGTGATAATGACGCGCCCGCCCGCGCGCAATAACCTTGCCGTTTCGCGGGCAATTACTGTTTTATCGCGGATATGCTCAATGGTTGCAAGCAAAACAATAGCGTCGAAAGAATTACTTTCAAAGGGTGGACAATCCTGCAGGCTTGCGGAGAAAAATTGATGTCCCTCCAGAGTTGCAGTTTCTTTACAAAGGGGGTCAACACCGACGCTCGGTGAAATTTTATCGTCCATCCATTTGAAAAACTCGCCTTGATGACAGCCGATATCCAAAACACGCGCACCTTGCGGAATCCAACGCGCGGCGAGTCGAATTCGCCATGATTGGATGAAACGATCTCCAGTCTTCATGCCTTTTGTTCCTTGTGCGCCTTGATCCTTGTGCGCCAACAAGATAAGTGTTGAAAAAAATTAGGGGTCATTTGAGTTTCGTGTTCAAAATGCTTAAAAAGAAGCCGGCGAAAAAAATTTGAAAACCGACGGCAAACAGTGTTGCGCCGGGAATTACCAGGCGCATGGAAAACGTCGGGTCAATGCTTCCGAGATGATTCTGCTGCCAATAAGCCAGCGCGCCAACGGAACTAACAAAGCCAAGCAAGATGGCGGCGAAACTAGCGGCGATGCTTTTTTCAAGCCCCACACGCCGAAGCAGGCTGTCTGTAAAATCGTCCTTTGGCAATAATTTGGCGTTAACACCGAAAACGTAAGTGAACAATGAAAACAGCACCGATTGAACGCCAAGTATTACCAGTAGGGCAGCATACATAAGCGTGTTAATATCCAGCGTGATGCCTCCAATATTTCGCGGCGCGGGCAGTAAAAAAACTGAGATCGCAGAGCCAAGAACAATCATGAATATTCCCGGGTAAAAGAACAGCCAGCGCGGGCTGTATAAAAGCAAAAACCTTAAATGCCGCCAACCATCAGACCACGTACGCAAGTGTGGCGGACGCGTGCGCCCGTCGGGATATAGAATAGTGGGAACTTCCTTAATTTTCAAACCTTTCATTGTGGCTTTGACGATCATTTCACTGGCAAATTCCATGCCGGTAGTTTGCAGATTGAGCATGAACAGGGCTTCTTTTCTAAACCCGCGCAAGCCGCAATGGAAATCACCAATATCGCTTTTAAAGAACAGGCGGGCGAGACCGCTCAACACGGGGTTACCCAAATAACGATGAAGGAAGGGCATCGCGCCCGGCATGATTCCGCCTTTGAAGCGATTCCCCATCACAAGGTCATAACCTTCCTCAAAAGCGCGCGTAAAATCCTGTAAGGTGGAAAAATCATAGCTGTCATCTGCATCGCCCATGATGATGAATGCTCCCAGTGCGGCTTCAAATCCACCCATGAGTGCGCTGCCGTATCCTTTTTGAGCGATATGCACGACCCGCGCTCCCTCACGCTCAGCAATCTCCTGTGATCCGTCCACGCTACCGTTATCCGCGATCAGAACTTCGCCTGTGATATTGTTCGTGGACAAAAAAGCCATAGCCTTTTTAATGCAAATTTCAAGCGTTTCCGCTTCATTTAAACAGGGCATCACAATCGAGAGATAAAGTGTGTTGTTCATGTCGGTCAATTTTACCCCACACCCCATCATTGCGAGGACAGATTCATCGCATACCTGATTAAAAAAACAAGCCCCTGATTTTTATCAGAGGCTTGCGTTTTCTATTCGCCTAAATAATCACGCAGTTTCCTGCGGATGGAGGGATGCCGCAGGCGGCTTAATGCCTGCGCCTCGATCTGTCTCACGCGCTCGCGGGTGACGCCCATTTTGC
>VFKN01000116.1 GCA_009885525.1 Anaerolineaceae bacterium
CAACTTTACAAACTCGTATCTTGGAACTGCTTGGCTTGTCCGCCGCCACTTATACACGCTTGGCAGAAAATTGAAGAAAGTCAAAATATTTTCAGCGAATGGACAGTAAATAAGTTCCTGATCGACCAATTTGATATAATTCAAGAGTTATACTCGAATTCTCTACCTTACATCGCATGAGTTGAAGTCGGTGCGAGTCCCCCTCTTGCTTTTCCCTGGCACCGCCTGCTAAGGCGGGCGTGGCGATGTGGCAATCTCCTTTTAGCAAATCTCTTGCATTAGGATTCGTGGGCGGGTTTTCGACCTGCCAACGCTTATGTTTTCAAAATACTGTCGGGCTGCAAACCTGACCTAATTTGACAAAATATCGCCTCGCAATGCAGTTGTTCGGAAGAAACAGGCGAAGCCACAACAGAATTAACCAGCGGTGAAGGCATGCGAACACCGTAAATAACGATGAAGCCACATCCACTCCTGGAGGATAACCAATGAACGAATTGATTCAACTCGGTTCTGTCAAAGGACATCTCGCAAAACCCAAAGGCGATAGCCCAAGCCCCGCTGTGATTGTCATTCAGGAATGGTGGGGTCTGGATGCGCAAACCATATCCATAACGGATCGCTTCGCGCAGGAAGGTTATCTCGCCTTTGCGCCTGACCTGTATCACGGTGAACTCGCCCAACTCGGCGATGGCGACACCGCGATGAAACTCGTCCAAAAATATGGACCCACCGCCCACAATGATGTTGCCACTTTATACGATGCGCTCAAAGATCATCCCGATTGCAGCGGAAAGATCGGCAGCGTTGGCTTTTGTTTCGGCGGACGCGTGTCGCTGACGTTGAGTACCATGCGTCCCGTAGATGCGGTTTGCACATTCTACGGCGGCGGGATGCAAACCATCTTCGATCAACTGCGCGCGAATCTCAAATCTCCAGTGTTGGGATTTTTCGGCGACGCGGATGTTTCCATCCCCGCCGGCACAATCGAAGAATTCAAAAAATTACTCGAAGAAGTCGGCGTGGAAAATGAGGTCATCACCTACCCCAACTCGGGCCACGCCTTCTTCCGCGACAGCGACCCCAGCGCATACGTCCCCGCAGCGTCACAAGATGCGTGGGAACGCGTGAAAAAATTCTTCGCGAAACATTTAAAATAAATCGTTTGCACTCCCTCACCCCTAGCCCCTCCCCCAAAGGGAGAGGGGGATTAACTCCCTTCCCCCCTCGGGGGAAGGGCTGGGGATGAGGGAGTGCGCCACTCATCATGCCCGATCTCTCCCCCACCCAAAGTTACATCATCGCATCCCCGCTCAACTCGCGCCTCTTCGTCTCCGGTCGCGCAGGGACGGGTAAAACAACGGCAGCTGTTCAACGCTTGCATTATCTGCTCGAACAAGGCGTGCCCGCGGATTCGATTCTCATGCTCACGCCGCAGCGCACCATGCAAGAACCGTATCTCGATTTACTTTACAGTCCCGAACGGCGCGCGGGCGGAGAGGTCACATCCGCGACGATTGGCGGTCTTGCAAAACGCATGTGTGATTTATTCTGGCCGCTCGCCGCAGAATTTGTGGGATTTAAAAATCCAGACCAGCCGCCGATTTTTCTCACGCTCGAAACCGCCCAATATTACATGGCATATCTTGTGCGCCCAAAATTGGAAGAGGGCTATTTTCAATCCATTACCATTGACCGCAACCGCCTGTATTCGCAAATTCTCGACAACTTGAATAAAGCCGCGCTGGTTGGCTTTCCATATACAGAGATCGGCACGCGCATGGACTCTGCCTGGTTCGGAGATCCCGCGCAGCGCAATGTGTATCAGGATGCGCAAAGCTGCGCGACTCTCTTCCGCCAATATTGTCTCGATCACAATTTACTGGACTTCTCCCTGCAACTTGAAATCTTCACTGATATTCTCTGGCAACAGGAGCAAGTGCAAGATTATCTCAAACGCGCCTATCGTCACCTCATTTATGACAACGTGGAAGAAGACACCCCGCGTGCTCATGATATCGTCGCGGAGTGGCTGCCCGATTTCAACTCCGCGCTGTTGATCTACGACACCGACGCAGGCTACCGATACTTCCTCGGCGGTGATGCGGTGACAGGTCACGCGCTAAGTGAACACTGCGATGAGCGCATCGAGCTCGCGGAAAGTTTTGTCTCATCCCAAAATATTATCAACCTTTCAAACACGCTTGTATCTGCAATCACTCACCGCGAACCGGAGCAAACTGAAAACCCCGCCGCCGCGATGGATTTTATTCTCGCGCGCTATTATCCCGAAATGCTGGATAAAGTTATCGCGCAAATCAAAGCCTTGATCGAAGAAGGCGTTCCCTCATCTGAGATTGTCATCCTCGCGCCGTTTCTTTCGGATGCGCTGCGCTTCTCGATCACCAATCGTTTGGAGCAAGCGCAACTTCCCTGGCGCTCGCATCGCCCGTCGCGTTCACTGCGCGATGAACCCGCCAGCAAAACGCTGCTGACTCTATCCGCGCTCGCGCATCCGCATTGGAATATCCGCCCGTCAAAATTCGATGTCGCGCACGCGCTGATGTTTTCATTGAACACAGATTTAATCCGCGCGCAATTATTAACTGAAATCGTATATCGCGCAAAAGACCTGCGGCTTTCAACCTTCGACCAAATCAAACCCGAAACACAGGAACGCATCACCTACGCGCTCGGCGAACGATATACAAACCTCAGCAATTGGATCAACGCGTACCGCGAAGCGACTCCGCTGCCGCTCGATTTTTTCATGCGGAAAATATTCGGGGAAGTTCTCTCTCAGCCCAATTATGGATTCCATTTGAATTTAGACTCTGTGCGCGTCGCCGCGAGCTTGATCGAATCGATTAAAAAATTCCGCGCCGCGATGGAATTTTCAGTGACAAACCTGACAGGTCTCCCTGAAGTATCTTCCATCAGTAATTCTTCACAAAGAGACCTGTCAGGTTTTGATGTAGGGCGCGAATATATCGCCATGCTCGAAGACGGCGTGCTCGCCGCGCAATATTTGGAATCATGGCGCACCGAAAACGCGGATGCGATTCTAGTCGCGCCCGCGCACACCTTCCTGATGATGAATCATCCCGTCAGCGTGCAGTTCTGGCTCGACCCCGGCTCAAGCGGATGGGTGCAGCGTCTCTCGCAGCCGCTCACGCATCCCTATGTTTTATCGCGTCACTGGCAAGCAGGAAAAATTTGGACAGACGCCGATGAAGTTACAGCAGAAACCGAATCCCTTGCGCGCCTGACCAGCGGATTATTAAGCCGCTGCCGTGAAAAAATATTCCTAGCACTCGCCGATCTCGGCGAAGCAGGCTTTGAACAGCGCGGAACATTATTGAAGGCATTCCAAAAAGTTATTCAACAAACAGAACAAACATGAAAAACAAAAAACAGTTCCTTACAACATTATCCCTGTTGGTCATGTTTGCAATGGGGCTTGCATTTCGTCTAATGTTCCTGCCAGCCAAAACGCTTGACATGCTTTCTTATACCCTTTGGTATGACTACATTGCTCAACACGGAATCATTCCTTCGCTGGGCGGATATTCATTTGGATATAACCCGCCCTTTATTTATCTGCTCTCCCTCGCAACACTGACGCGATCCTTCCTGCCAACAATCGTGGCGGTCAAACTGATCCCGTTCACCTTTGACGTATTGAACAGCGCACTTATTTATCAGATCGTTAAGACGCGCTTTCCCGACAACAATAAGCCGCTGCTGGCCGCGCTCTTATTTTGGATCGCGCCAACCATTATGGTTAATAGCATGTTTTGGGGGCAGACCGACTCACTCTATACTTGTTTTCTTTTGCTCTCAATTCTTTACCTGCTCAAAGACCGCCCAACCGCAGCAGTGCTTGCTTTCGCGCTTTCGTTTGCCGTCAAGGCGCAGGGAATTTTTCTTGCGCCGCTGCTGGGCGTGCTATTCTTTCAAAAGCGGATTCGCTGGCATACATTCCTGTTCGTCCCCGTCGTTTACATCATCAGTTTTCTTCCCATGCTGTTAGCCGGCCGCCCGTTTGCTTCACTCTTTTCAACCTACACCGCACAAGCCGAGACTTTCAAGAACGCATCCATGAACGCGGCGAATTTATATTTCTTCGTACCGCAGGACGCATATCAAGTTTCACTGATGGTTGGATTTCCGCTCGCGGGTTTGCTTCTTTTGGCGTGGGTATTGGTTTACGGATTTAAACGCTACGCTATCACCCCTCGTGTATTGATCATCAGCGCGCTAGTCTCTGTCGCGCTGGTTCCTTTCCTGCTCCCCAAAATGCATGACCGCTATTTTTATCCGGCGGATGTATTCTCGCTGGTCGCGGCATTCTTCATCCCGGAGATGTGGTTTGTCCCGATCGCATATCAGGTCGTGTCGCTAGTTTCTTATCAGCCTTATTTATTCGCCACAGACCCGCAAAAAGTAATTCCGCTTATGACATTGATCAACACCCTAACAATTGCATTTTTATTATGGAAGCAATGGACGACAACATCGCAAGTCGATTAACAGGATATTCATTTGAACATAAATCGAGAAGTCATTCTAAAAATTACAGGGGCCTTACTCTCAATAATCCTGCTTGGCGCAATATTTCACCTGCGCGCCGCAAAGAACCTCGACATCAGCACGCAGGATTCTCACCATAAATCAAATTTCTTTACATTCTGGCTTCCGGGTTACATGATCTTAAAAGGGGAAAATCCGTATAACGAGACGCAATACCTTGCAGGGCACGATACCTTTGGCGTCACATGGAAGCCGAATAAGATATTCCCCTATCCACTACCCTTATCGCTTTTCATGGTTCCGCTGGGATTGCTGCCGCTTTCCCAGGCATATTATGCATGGCAGATCATTACGCAAATCATTATCGCGGCCACTGTCTTCATCCTTTTGGAACATTGGAAAGAACCCGCGCATACGCGTTTGCTTGTACCCATGCTGGCTTTTTTGCTTTTCTTTGGACCGGTTTATCTGACCTTGCAAGTTGGCTCGATCGGGTCTTTTGCCTTGTTGGCTGTATTGATTTCGCTGCTGCTTTTTGAAAAACAAAAATCATTGGCTGCGGGCGCGTTTCTTTCACTGACCATGTTCAAACCACCGCAGGGAATCACCATACTTTTACTTGTGGGCATCTGGCTTGTGGCGCGCAAAGATTGGAAAGCGATTCAGGGCATCATTTTTGGCGGGCTTGCCATACTCATCATCGGCATGATCCAGGACCCGCTGTGGGTGATCAAATTCCGCGAAGCAAGTCAATCGGTCATGGATCGCACACAGGGAATCCAGTCGAATGTTTGGGCGTATTCATATCTAATTTGCGGCGGAAGTTCGCCATGCTCCACCCTGCTTGGCGGACTCAGCGCGTTGACCTTGCTCGGGCTGGGCGGATTTTTTCTTTGGCGGAACCACGCGCGGCTCTCCGTGTGGGAAGCATTTAATATCATTATCCCCATAAGTTTCGTATCCACAATTTATCTATGGGTTTATGACCAAATCTTGTACGTCATCCCGATCGTGTGGATCGTTGGCACGCTTGTGGAAAGAAAGAAAAGTTATATCCAGGCATTTATATTCCTGATCTTACTGGTACTTGTTTCGTTTGCTGCAACAGTGTTTCAAGCATATACACAAAAAGATATTTGGAATGCAGGCAATACGATCATTGTGCTTGGGATGGCTTTGTGGCTTTACTATTCAAAAAGCACAAAGCCGCCTTCTTATTTGGTGAGAGAGCCATGATAAAATTTCGCCGTAAAACCAAATAGATAACCCAACCAAGGAGAAAAGAAGAAAATGAAGATTACCTTACTTAAGGGGCTGTGCGCCAGCCAAAATCATGACGGAAATGTCAGAAAATAATAGATCACAGTTCTTGTAAAGAGAGTCACTATGGAAGCGACATCTGTTTTGAATCAAATCAAACAGCAGCGCAGGTTAAGTGAGCAAGTCACAAAAGTGGTTTTAGACGCTTTGATGGATATTTACTATCCTGGTTTATCCTCCGATGACATTCGTTTTGCCGAAATTGGCTCGTACGGTCGAGGGACGAACAATGATCCTGAGCCAGATATAGATGTGATGTATTTGGAGATTCCAAATAATCATCAGCGGGGGTTTTTCAACTGGATCGGCAAGGGCACTTTTGAAATATCCCAAAATTCTTACGGTATCACCGCTCTGTCGCAGGTTCAGGAATACGATCCGAAACTTGCCCAAGCGATCACGGAAACAATCAAACAGATTGAACATCATTTTGATTGTAAGGAGCGGGCACAGTTCAACTTTGTTCGTTCATGGGTCGTATTTCCAGGGGTAATATTCAATATTTCTGCGCCTATTTCGGGCTATGGACAACTTGGATTTGACATTAACCTTTATCATGAAAAAGAGTATTTTGGCGTCGAACATTCAAAGCGCTTTATCCAATATTTGGAGCGTGTTAGATTAGGGAAGGGAGAAGAAACTGCTGCAAAGTTGATATTAGATATTCGTCAGGTCAAGCAAGTTGCAAAGGATTATGCCAGAGATCCAGAAACGGGGAAAATAAATAAATCGAAAAAGATATGGGGCATCATAATTGAAGCGCTTTTTACCTACTCATATCCTCCGCCATCGCGGAATGAATTGTCGGCGGGGATTAGTAACATTGATTTGGCGTCATTTCCTTCCGTACTTCCAAATACTGACTATACTTTTCCAATCCAGGTAATTGATGAGCATTTGCCTTTGAAGGATATATTAGATGCTGGATGGAAAACCGGTTTATTACATGAAAGAAATTGGGAGACGTTAGTGAATGCAATTGAGTCGCTCAGATGAAACCCGCCTAACAACGCGTCCTGTACAAGCGCCGGGATGAATGCTATGCACTGGACGTTGGGGGGACAATTTGGTGAGAGCAAAACAAGACAGACAAAATCGAGACAATTGAATATGATAAAATTTCAGCCTAAAAATCGGATGTAACGAACCAAATTTTCAATTTAACCAAGGAGAATTAAGAAATGAAAAACGCCTTACTCAAAACGCTGTCCGTCACTCTGTTGATCGGACTGCTGCTGACTGCATGCGGCGGAAGCGCCCCAGCCACCAAACCTGCCGAACAGCCAACTACGGCGGCAACTGAAGCTCCTGCGTCCGCAACAGAAGCGCCAGCAGCAACCGAAGCCCCAGCTGCCGCCTCTGGCGGCACGCTCACCCTGGGCGTTGCCATTGAGCCGGAAACGCTTGATCCTGGTGATGCCGTATTCGTACAGGAACAATTCATCCTCATGAATCTGTTCGACTCGCTGCTTTCAGTTGCACCCGATGGTTCGCTCCATCCGGGACTGGCTGAATCATGGGAACCCAACGCGGAATTTTCCGAGTTCACGTTTAAACTCCGCCAGGATGTGACCTTCCATGATGACACGCCTTTCAAAGCGGATGCGGTCAAGGCTTCATTCGATCACATTGTCAGCGACGCGGTACTTGAATCCGGCGGCAAATCTCTGCTGCAAGATCACAAGTATGTCGAGACCGTTGTGGTGGATGATTACACCGTGACCATTAAATTCGGAGATTCCTATCCGCTGTTCTTGCGCGATGCCGGACGCCAATGGCTGGGCATTTCCTCGCCTACCGCGCTGGAAAAATCTGGTGCCGATTATGGCCGCAACCCCGTTGGCACCGGCCCGTTCAAATTTGTTGAATGGACTGCCCAATCACAGATCGTGATCGAACGCAACCCCGATTACAAATGGGGGCCGGAATTCGCTACACACCAAGGTCCCGCGCTGCTCGATCAGGTCGTCTTCCGTATTCTGCCCGAAGCCGCCACGCGTCTCACCGCGTTCGAGACTGGCGAAATCCTTATCGCAAGCGAACCTCCCGCGCTCGATGCTGTCGCGATGGTCGAGGCGGGCAAAGCCTCCCTCCAGAATTTTGCCCAGCCGGGTATCCCCGCGATTTTGATGATCAACACGACCAAGGCTCCGACCGATGATATCAACGTCCGCAAGGCGATGATCCTCGCGGTCAATCAGGATGAACTCGCGAAGACTGCATTCCAGAGTCTCGGTTTGCCTGCGTATAGTGTCGTCTCCCCTTCCACCTGGGGCTATGATGAAAAAGCCGCGGAAATGTATCGCTACAATCTTGAAGAAGCCAAAAGCTTGCTGGAAAAATCCGGCTGGGTTGATTCGAATGGCGATGGTATCCGCGAGAAGAACGGCGAAAAACTGACGATTGATTGGCCCGATAATCCCGCGTGGTCTGAAGCCTTCAACGAACTTTTGATGGGCTACTTGAAGGAAGCCGGTTTCGACGTGAACTACCGCTCGATGGACGACGGCGCCGCGTATGAGGAACTCCTCGCGGGCAACTATACGCTCGTGTACATGTACTGGACGCGCCCCGATCCTTCTCCGCTGCGCAGCCTGTTCCACTCTGAGAACAACAATGGCGGCGGCGCGTGGGCAAACTTCGTCAACGCTGATCTTGATACGGCGCTCGCCGATGCCAGCACAAACACCGATGAGAACGCGCGCAAAGCGGATTATGCCAAAGCGCAGCAGGTCATCATGGAAAATGCGCTTGCGCTGCCGATGTTCACCGTGAACACATCCTATCTCACTGCGCCTGCCGTTCAAGGCTTCGGCTTTGACCTCGAAGGTTATCCTTTCCTGTATGATATTTCGATTGCGAAATAAATTTTCCTAAAACTATCCGAACATGTCATTGCGAGGGCGTTAGCCCGAAGCAATCTTTTGATTTTGCAGGAGATTGCTTCGCCGCCGGGTCTTGATACTTTTGTACCTGACCAGCAGCGGCTCGCAATGACATCCACTTCGGGACGTTATCACATAACCTGAATGTTCAATTATCTTGTCCGGCGTATTTTCACATCCATCCTCGTGCTGTTCGGCGTTTCGGTGCTGGTGTTTTCGGTTATCCATCTTGTGCCGGGTGATGTCACCATGGCGATCCTTGGGCGCCAAAAAGTGACCGCGGAAAAAGTAGCAGCGCTGCGCGAGCAGCTCGGCTTGAACGATCCGCTTTACGTGCAATATGGACGTTACGTGAGCAAAGCGCTGCGCGGTGATTTGGGCAATTCGATCCGCACCAATCAGCCGGTTGCCGAATCCATTGCCGGGCAAATGCCGAGCACTTTTGCGCTGGCAATGTCGGCGCTGGTTGTTGCATTGAGCATTGGCGGGTTGCTTGGTCTGCTCGCCGCGCTGCGTCATGGTACGTGGTTCGATACGCTTATCATGAGTCTTTCAGTCAGCGGTCTTTCCATCCCCACCTTTTGGATGGGACTTTTGCTCATCCTTTTATTTTCCGTAAAGTTGGGAATGTTCCCCAGCATTTCCAACGGATCAAGCCCCGCGCAATTATTTCTCCCCGCGCTGACTCTGGGACTCCCCGAAGCCGCGGTGACTGCGCGCATGGTACGCGCCAGCATGTTGGATGTGCTTAACAAAGAATACATCATCACTGCCCGCGCGAAAGGATTGCCGCAGCGCCTGGTGATATTCAAACATGCGCTGCGTAACGCGATGATTCCCGTGGTGACTTTTATCGGCTTGCAGATGGCATATCTACTCGGCGGCGCGACCATCGTCGAAACCATGTTCGCGCGTCAGGGAATTGGGCGGCTGGCGGTGCAAGCCATTTACAATCGCGATTATCCAATGGTGCAGGGCGTGGTTCTTGTCACTGCCGCTATTTATGTTCTCATCAACACATTGACTGATATTACTTATGTGATGCTCAATCCGAAGATCCGCCTCAAATGACCAAACTGCCTTCATCTTCTTTTCAATCCAATTCTCCCGGCGTGCGCATGTTCCAGCAGATTCTCCGCAACCGCAGCGCGCGGATCGGCGGGATTCTGCTACTGGCTTTGATCTTCTTCTCTTACGCCGCGCCGCTCATCACCGATAAAGATCCCAACAAGACGCAGCCATCGCAGGCGTTGAAATCTCCCAGTCTGGAACATCCCATGGGAACAGACGGAATCGGACGCGACAACTTCACGCGCTTTCTCTACGGCGGACAGTTATCTCTGCGCGTCGGTTTGGTCGGTATCACGCTCGGCGCCGTGATCGGCATTACGCTGGGAATGATCTCCGGTTACTTCGGCGGCTGGCTCGATTCGTTCATTTCATGGTTCACCGATGTGCTCATGTCATTCCCCGATATTTTGCTTGCCTTAGCCATCATCGCGATTCTCGGTCCCGGTATTACCAACGCGATGCTTGCCATCGGGATTTCTTTCGTGCCATCTTTTATGCGCTTAACGCGCGGCAGTGTTTTATCACAGCGTGAGATGACTTACGTGGAAGCCTCGCGCGCATTGGGCAGCTCCGATTTTAGAATCATGATGAAGCACATCCTGCCCAACTCGATGCGCACTTTGCTGGTCTTGATCACACTTGGGATCGGATCATCTATCCTTGCAGGCGCGGCGCTGAACTTCCTCGGGCTAGGCGCGGAACCTCCCACCGCTGAGTGGGGCGCGATGCTCAACGCGGGGATGAAATTCGTGCGCCAAGCCTGGTGGCTGACCGTCTTCCCCGGTGCGGGAATTTTCCTCGCGGTGCTTTCCATCAACCTGATCGGCGACGCAGTCAGCGATGCCGTCGCAGGGACTCACATCATTCAAAAAGAAAAATAATTCTGGACTCCATCAGCTTGCTGATGGGATTTCAGGCAGCAAGCTGCCTGACTCCAGAATTATTTAAGTAACTCACCTTACGCAGTTTCAATCCCGAAGGGATGATAGGATTGTAGAATAAAGATTGCAGGCATTCAAATCCCGAAGGGATGTCATGATTTGTGTCATAAAAACATGACACCCCTTCGGGGTTATTGTATCGATCTTATGCAAATCTATAATCATTCCACTCCTTCGGAGTTTCGCTTGGGTAAGTTGAGTTAAGTAAAGGTAACTTATGCAACCAGCAAATTTCATCTTTGAAAACGCGCACGTATTCACAGCCGATGCACTTCATCCGTTTGTAGAATCTGTCGCTGTAAGAAATAATCGCATCGTGTTCGTCGGCAGCCGCGCGGATGCGCAATCCTTCAAGGGCAAAGGTACGCGCGTCATTGATGCGGGCGGCGGCACGCTCATGCCCGGATTCATTGACAGTCACTTCCACATGATGTACGGCGCGTTAAATCTGGATGGGATGCAATTGGAGCCGGCGACCAATTACGATGAGTTATCCAAAATTATTCTTGATTACGCCGCCGAACATCCCAATGATTTATGGCTGCCCGGCACAGGCTTGCGCTATAACGTCGGCCGCGAACACACGCCGCTGAACCGTCATCATCTCGACGCATTGGTCGCGGATCGCCCGATCTACATCAACGCGTTTGACGGGCACACTTCCTGGGCGAATACCATCGCGCTCAAAATGGCGGGGATTTTCAATGGCGGTGAATGCGGTCCTAACAGCGAGAACGTAATGGACGAACATGGCGAATCAACGGGCGAGTTACGCGAACCCGGCGCATACAAACCTGTCAGCGATATGGTTCCCAAACCGGATGATGTTCGCAAGCGCGAGTTATTGCGCAAAGCGCTACATCTCACCGCGTCGCTTGGCGTGACCAGCGTCCACAATATGGATGGCAACAGCGATCAAGCTGCCATCTATGCGGCGCTCGAAGACTTGGGCGAACTGACCTGCCGCATTTACATGCCATACAGCGTCTCGCCTGAAACGCAGATCGAGGCAATTGAAAAAGAAGCGCTGTCGATGAAGCATACGTATAACAGCGAAATGCTGCGCGCGGGCAGTGTTAAATTTTTTATTGACGGCGTGCTGGAAGGTTTCACCGGTTTGCTCGTCGAGCCGTATGCGGATGATCCCGCTACCTGCGGCACTGCCAACTATGACATCGAGCATTTCAATCAACTGGTCGCTGAGGCTGATAGATTGGGAATGCAAGTCTATACGCATTCATGCGGCGATATGGGCGTGCGCCGCGTGCTGGATGCATATCACAACGCGCAGAAATTAAATGGCAAACGCGATGCCCGTCATCGCGTGGAGCATATCGAACTCATCCATCCCGATGATTTGACGCGCTTCAAAGAATTGGGTGTGCTAGCTTCCATGCAGCCGCTGCACTCTCCCATGCAAGTGGATGAAAACGACATCTGGCCGCAGCGCGCGGGTCGCGGACGTTGGCACCTCAGTTTCGCATGGCAAACCTTGCGCGAAGCCGGCGCAACGCTCATCTTCGGTTCGGATTGGCCCGTCGTGACTCAAAATCCACTGCGCGGTGTTTCCAACGCGGTCAATCGTCTGCCGTGGGCTGAAGGCCTGCCGCATCAACGCCAAACATTAACCGATACGCTCATCGCATACACGCGCAATGCGGCGTATGGCGAATTTCAGGAACACCAAAAAGGACAGGTCAAAGAAAATTATCTCGCCGATCTGATCGTGCTGCCGAAAAATATTTTTGAAATTCCCTCTGAAGATATTGCCGATTTAAAACCATCGCTGACAATGGCGGATGGTCACGTAATCTACGAGGCATAATGGATAAACAGGAATTGCGCGGCATGGCTGCCATCATCACCGGCGGCAGTACAGAAATCGCTGGAGCCGTTGCATTGGCATTGGCGCGTGAGGGCGTGCAAGTCTGCTTATGCGGCAAGCAGATTGACCTGCTCGATCTTGCCGCGAATAAAATTAAAAAAATCGGGGGAACCTGCCTGACTCAAGTTTCGGAACTCGATAATTTGGAATCAGCGCAATCCGTTTTGGAATACGCCCGCGCAAACTTTGGTCGCCTCGACATCCTGATCATGGTTTCACCCTTTTGGGCGGGCGGACAAATTCACAGTCACAGCGTCAAAACCTGGGACATGGTGATGAATGCCAATCTGCGCGAATCTTTTTTGATGTCGCGCGCGGTTCTGCCCCTCTTCCGCGAACAACAACACGGGGAGATCATGGCAATCGGCTCTGATTCGTCTTTGGGTATTTACCAGCAGGATGGCGCGTACGGAGTTGCGATGCACGCGCTGAACGCGCTGATGGAATTAATCCGCGTAGAGAATGCGGAGTTTGGAATCCGCACGCATATTCTCTCCCCCGGAGTTGCATTAACCAACGAATTGGATTCCGAAGGCAAGCCCGCGCTCACCGCGTCCCACGTTGCGGAATGGGTTATCTGGCTGTTCACTCGTCCCGCTCATCTGCGCGGAAATGGCTTGCTTTTGATTTAGCTCGCTATCGCATCACTTGCCATACTGTGCAGCTGGCTTTAACCCTGCGAAACAGGCGCAAAAAAACACAATTTGTGACCGCGCTCAGAATGACACTGCGTAAGATATACCGTTAATTCTTTATGGTAATATACGCCACAGAAAATTATGCTGATGAAAAAAATCCTTCCCTACTTAAAACAAAACTGGATTCTCCTCACAATATCGCTGGTCTATATTATCTGGGCGTTCGCGTTTATTATCCACTCGTCCTACGTCGCATCGGATGGAAAACGCTATTTCAATCTGTTCGACGACGCGATGATCTCCATGCGCTACGCGTGGAACTTCGCCCACGGCAGCGGACTCGTCTGGAACGCGGGCGAGTACGTGGAAGGCTACACCAATCTCTTAATGACACTGCTCATGGCGCTTGTATCATTTTTCTTCGAGAAGCGTTACGCCCCTTTTGTAATTCAATTAACAGGAATTTTCTTCTCCCTCGCCACCGCCTTCCTCGCCCTGCGAATCTCGAAAACCTCACAAACCTCATACACCTCAGAAACCTCACACACTTCATATACCTCATTCCTTCCCTTCCTCCTCACCCTCCTCTACTACCCGCTCAACTTCTGGTCGCTCATGGGCATGGAAACCGGCTTGCTGTCTTTCCTGCTCGGCGCGGGCGTATATGCTTCGCTGCTGTATGCTGAAAAACTCGAAGCAAAATATTTGTGGAGCATTGCAATCTTCTTCGGGCTGGCGCATCTCACGCGGAACGAGTCCTTGCTTTTCGCCGCGCTCGCATTTGTTTATTTGCTGCCCACATTGAAACACGGCAAAAAATACATTCAATGGTTTTTACTCGCAGGCGTTTTATATTCGCTCTTTGTGATCGGGCAACTCGCGTTTCGATATTTCTACTACGGCGAACTTGTCCCGAACACATACACGTTGAAACTTGTCGGCATGACGCTGCATGATCGTTTGCAAAACGGCTGGGAATTTATCAAGCCGTATCTCGCGCAAACGGGATTTATTATCGCAGTTGCTTTGGCTGGCGTTTTGTGGAAACCAACAAAATGGAAGATTTACCTTTTCGGATTTTTCCTCGTCTCGGTGATTTATCAAATCTACGTGGGCGGTGACTCGTGGGATTATTGGCGCATCATGGCGCCCACCATGCCTTTCCTGTTTGTGATATTTATTTCCTCCCTCTCGGAGTTTTTTGAGTTCAAGGGTTCTAAAGTTTTTGAGGTTTCTAAGGTCTCTAAGGTTAAAAATATTTTCCTTGTTTCATTATCTCTAATCGGCATCTTCATCGCGGACAATCGTTTTATGGATGAGTTCCTTTTGCGCGACCTTGCCTATCAAAATAACTACGCGCGCGCGCATATTGAAACCGCCATCGCATTGAACGAACTCACCGACCAGGACGCGACCATCGGCGTATTTTGGGCAGGCAGCCTGCCCTATTATCTCGACCGCAAATCCATAGACTTCCTCGGCAAATCGGATAAACGCATCGCGAATCTTCTACCCGACATGAGCGGACAAAGCGCGGGATTTGGCATGACAAGCATCCCCGGTCACAACAAACACGACCTGACCTATTCAATCCAAAAACTTCTCCCAACCTACGTGGAAGAATTCGACTATGGCGTTGAAAAACTCAGCCCGTGGGCGCAAGATCATTACATCCGCGTGAAATTTGGCGAGGCGAAGTTGTATCTGCTCAAAGATTCTCCGCATGTGAAGTGGGACAAGGTCAAAGATTATTTGCAATGGTGAAAAAAAGGCTCCCTCACCCCTGCCCTCTCCCAAAGGGAGAGGGATGAAGACTCCCTTCCCCCATTGGGGGAAGGGCTGGGGATGAGGGAAAAATTCGTCAGACAAATCGATTAAATTAATATAAACCTTTAACATCCCATTCCCAGCCATCCTGCTATAATACCAATACGTGACATCTGACACATGGCACGTGACACTCTCTCTACAGGCAGGTATTCCGTCATGATTCGAACTTCCCCCGTCCATTCCTAACCCAAGCCGCGTTGACTTAATTCCGTGCGCCTTCTTTTTTTCCTAATCACTAATCACTAATCACTAACCCTTATGACTCAACATCGAATTACAGACGACCTTGAAGCCCTCCTTGAAGTGCTTCCCATTAATGTCCGCCACGCGGTCGAAAAAGCGGATCACAGCGATAAACTGCTCGAAATCGTCATTGATCTTGGCCGCGTGCCCACCGCGCGTTTCGTGGATAACGAAATGACCTTGCTGGATAAAGAGATCACCCGCGCGGATATTGACCACATCACCGAGCGCATCGGCACTTTCGACACCGACAACCGCGCAGGCATGGAGCGCACGCTGCATCGCATCTCCGCCATTCGCAATCGGCGCGGAGCCATCGTCGGCCTCACTTGCCGTGTGGGCCGCGCCGTGTACGGCACTGTGGATATCATCCAGGACATAATCGAATCCGGCAAGTCGGTTCTCATCCTCGGGCGGCCCGGCGTGGGCAAAACGACTCTGCTGCGCGAAGCCGCGCGTATCCTCGCGGAAAATAAACGCGTGGTCATCGTGGATACATCCAACGAGATCGGCGGCGACGGCGATGTGCCGCATCCCGCTGTTGGCAAGGCGCGCCGTATGCAAGTGAGCCAGCCCATGCTTCAACATGAAGTGATGATCGAAGCCGTTGAAAATCACAACCCCGAAGTCATCATCATCGACGAGATCGGACGCGAGCTCGAAGCCCTCGCCGCGCGCACCATCGCGGAACGCGGCGTGCAGCTGATCGGCACTGCGCACGGTATTACCCTTGAAAATCTTTTGCTCAATCCCACGCTCAGCGATCTTGTCGGCGGCATCGAAGCGGTGACTCTCTCCGATGAAGAAGCGCGTCGGCGCGGCACGCAAAAGACTGTGCTCGAAAGACGTGCGCCTCCAACCTTTGATGTGCTCATCGAAATTCAGCATCGCGAGCGCTTCGCCGTCCATCTTGATATCATGTCCGCGGTCGATGCTCTCCTGCGCGACATGCCCACTCCGCCTGAGATTCGCACCATCGATGAATCGGGCGAGATCCAGATCGAGAAATCTGCGCCGCCGAAACCACCCAGCAAAGTGGAAGCAAAACCGGCGCGACGCGGACACGCAGTGGAATCCGTCCCCGAACCCGTGCAAGCGCCGCGCGCCGAGAAGATCAACCCGCCGGTGATCGTTACTCCCAATGTCGGCGCGAAGTTGCAGACGGTGCGCGTGTTCGCCTATGGCGTGGCGCGCAATCGACTCATGCAAGCCGCCAAAAAAATCGGCGTTCCCGCTGTGGTAGTGACCGATGTGAACGAAGCCAATGTGCTGGTCACCTTGCGCACGTATTATCGCAACCGCGAACAAACTGTCATCGAAGCCGAACAGCGCGGCATGCCCATCTATGTGCTGCGCGCAAATACGGTCGCGCAGGTGGAGCAATTCCTCGGCGACTTGTATAACATCAGCGAGCAGCAGCATCCGCGCGACAACATGGACGGTGTGCGGAACGAGACGCAGCAAGCCATCTCGGCAGTTTTGAACGGCGAGCGCTGGGTTGACCTGCCCCCCGGTTCCTCACTCGTGCGCAGACTCCAACACGAGTTAGCGCGCAACGCGGAGTTGATTTCTCATTCCTACGGAAAAGAACCGCGGCGTCACGTTCGTATCTTCCGCGAATAATATTTAAAAATCACCTTACGCGCCCTCACCCCCTAACCCCTCTCCCGTTGGGAGAGGGGAATTTGACTCCCTTCCCTCCTCGGGGGAAGGGTTGGGGATGAGGGCGCATTAAAAATATAGACCGGTAAACAAGATGCGCGTTCCTTGTTTACCGGTCTATTTATTTACAAACCTTTATCTACTTCCTCACACTTTTTTCGTCGGCGTTGATGTCGGACTCCGCGTTGGTGTGGGAGTCATTGTCGGAGTCCGCGTTGGTGTGGGAGTCCCTGTTCCGCCTTTGGGCGGAGTCGGCGTCTTTGTTGGCGTTATCGTCTTCGTTGGCGTTGAAGTCTTTATTCCGCCTCTGGGTGTGGGCGTGGGCGTCACGATTGACTTAAGATGCGACTCGGCTTCAGCGCGCATAGCAACAGTCATTGCATTTTTATCCATCGCGAGCAGCGCCTGCCAATCTTTTACCGCTTCCTTCAGAATTCCGCGTTTCTCTTGGACGAGCGCGTGCCAGTAAAGAGCCGTCGCTATTTGTTCATCCGTCTTTGCGAGCGTTTTGATGACATCGGCCTTTTGGAACGCACTGCCAAACTTCTCTTGAATATAATACCCGCGCACAAGACCCAAATTAATGTCAAAGGATTTTTCATCCACGCCGCGCGCAACTTCAAGGTCGGTAACGGCTTGATCAACATTGTTTAACTCAAGGTTGGCAAGTCCGCGATAAACATAGTACTTCTGCAAGCCATTACGGTTAAGCGTAAACGCCTGATCCAAATTTTGAATCGCGGGCTTGTAATTCTCTTCTTCGAAATAAGCGCGCCCCAGCATGGCAAAAGATAGATCATCCTCTGCGTTATAAGCCACAACGAATGACAGATTTTCAATCGCATTTTTATATTGCGCATCTTCAATATATAACTCGCCGAGCAATTGATAAACCGACAGATTGCCTCTATCAAATGAGAGCGCTTTCTCTGCATACTTCAAAGCATTTTTTTTATCATCAAGTGTTACGTAGGCTTGCGCATACATACTATACACTTCGGACGATTCAGGCGAGAGTTTGGCTGCGCTATCCAGGTCTTTGATCGCCTCCTCGGTTTTTTTGTGGAGGATAAAATAGCGCGCGCGTTCAATATAAATCTCGGTAAAATTTGGGTCGCGTTTGAGCGTTTCACTAAAGAGAGTCTCAACATTTGCTTTGGGGTCATCCATTAAGCGGGCGCGTGCCAAACCGAGATAGGGCGCGCCAAAATTGGGGTCGACCTTTAGCGCATCGTTATAGGCTTTGATCGCATTCTTTGCGTCACCCTTAAAACGATACGCATCGCCGATCAAGTAGGGAATATCCGCCGCGTCAGGCTCGAACTCAGTGATCAATTTCATGTTATCGATGTACGCATCCCAATCACCCTTTGCGTAAGCTGCCAGCGCAACACGATACAGATCCCCGGATTGACCCGCATGTGGTGTGTTCACATAAACAGCGGTGGGCGAAACCGGATACAACGTCGATAACGGCACGAGTCTGCCCGGAACTTCCGTCGGCTGGGCGGTTGCTCCAAATAGAGTCGGTGTTGCCGTAAATGTTGGGGAAGGTCCGGGCGTATTTGTTTTTGTCCCGACAAAATTTGTCTGGCGCGGCAATATAAAACCGAAAAATACCACCGCCCCCAACCCGGCCACGATCACTGCGATTCCCGCAAGACGCACGATGGGGCTTCTTGCGAACGCCTTAAAACCTTTTTCTCGCGGCTTTTCATTTGCGAGTAAAAGTTTTTCCTCCCATGCGCGCGGACGATTCATCACAAACGGCTGGATCGTTTCATCGGGGGGCAGCGCTCCGAGCAGAACCAAACCCCGCTTGGCCGTGGCATTTTCGGGGTCGAGTTTGAGCGCGGTTTGCAGGCAGTAGATCCGCTCTTTGGTATTGTCCACTGTGGCGCTGATCCAAACCCAATAGGTCGAATTATTTTGATCCGTTTTAAGCAACAGGGTAAACAGTTCTTTGGCACGCGGTTTATCCCCCTGCCGCAATGCCTTCACTGCGTCCTGGAACATGGTGTTATCGGAATGATCCTGCTGGAGTTCCTCTGTCATAATCTTATTTTACCCCATTCATCGTATCATCTCAATAAATCGGGGATGAGCAGGAAATTATTGAATCCCCCCCGGAACAAAGATAAACGAGTAAACTAACACCAGCATGATTGACGATATTGAACTCAAC
>VFKN01000051.1 GCA_009885525.1 Anaerolineaceae bacterium
CGCTGGGCAGATGTAAAAACATATGCCAAAGGAATTGACGGCGCGCTGCTCGATAATATTCTTGATTATCTCAATTACGTTGTTGTACCCGCACTTTTTCTCATGCAAGCCGATGTCCTGCCTTATGGCTTGCAAATGGCGGGCGCGTTTTCCATCCTCATCACCTCGGCGTATCAATTCACGCAGACCGATGCCAAGACCGACGACCATCACTTCAAAGGTTTCCCATCCTATTGGAATGTGATGGCGTTATACATGCTTTTGATGAGCCTGCCGCAATGGGTAAATTTCGGCTTCCTTGTGGCATTCAACATCCTTGTCTTTGTTCCGATTAAATATATTTATCCAAGCCGCAATAGTTATTTACGAACGCTTACGCTCGTGCTCACATATATTTACGGCGCGATCGGCATTTGGGGATTGCTCATGTACCCCAACACGCCCAAGTGGATCGTCTGGGCATCGTTTGCCTATGTTGGATATTATCTTGTCTTGAGTGTGATCCCTAAAAAATCGCATGCAAGTTGAAATCGTCACTCAGGTGACTGATGATCTTTATGAATCATTTCAGCGCCTTGTTCCTCAACTAACGGATAACAACCCGCCGCCTTCATGGGATGACTTATCAGCGCTGATACGCGACTCATCTTCCACGCTGCTGGTTGCGCGGAACGAAGAGGGGCAAATCCTCGCAGCGCTGACTCTCGCCGTGTACCGCGTTCCCACTGGAATTCGTTCCATCATCGAAGACGTGATCGTAGACCGCTCCGCGCGCGGGCAGGGAATTGGTGAAGCGTTGATGCAGCGCGCGATCGAGCTTGCGAGAGAAAAGGGCGCGGGGAATATTTCGCTCACATCCAATCCCATGCGCGAGGCGGCGAATAGATTGTATTTGCGGGTGGGGTTTAAAAAACGAGAGACAAATGCTTATCAGCTAAAGTTATAAAAAAATCGTGGACGAAAGTCCGCGATTTTTTTATCATCATCCAGCCGGGATCAAATATTGCGGCGCCTGGCTCACATCGATATATTCGCCGCGGTATTTTTCGGGGAGCAGTTTTGCGATTTCGCGCATCATTTCATCCACAATTTGCTGGCGGATTTCGGCGGTTATCTTCACGCCGTCAGTTTTTATTTTGAATGGCTCGCCCACGCGCATGTGAAAATCTATCCGCTTGAATTCTTTCAAATAATTTTCTCCACCCCAATGCGCAATGGGAAGGATCGGCGCGCCGGAGTGCATCGCCACGATCACGGCGCCCGGCAACGCGCGTTTTAAGATGCCGGTGTAGTTGCGCGTGCCTTCGGGGGCGAGAGCAAAAAAGTATCCTTGCTCCAGCGCACGCAATGCCTTTTTTAGCGCTGACATATCCGCTTCGCCGCGATGAATTGGGATGATGCCCCACACGCCAAATATCCAGCGTAAAAACCAGTTATCCCACGACTCAACTTTTGCCCAGCCGGTAATCAGACGCGGCTGCAAATACGCAACGAAGATGGGAACTTCAATGCGCCCCGTGTGATTCGTGATAATGATGATGGGTCCCTCTTTGGGGATTTTATGCAGGTCGGGCGTGTCAATGCGGCATACAATGTTGAAATAAGTCCGCAGCGCAATATTGACAATCCATTTGATTAGATTCATTTTAGGCGCAGATGATTTCGAGTTCATGAGGAAGCAATTCCAGAGTCAGGTGAGAACCGTTGAGGCAGATAAATTCGCCGTCAGCATGTGCGGGAAAAGTTCTATCCAGTGATGTAACAGAAACTTTGTGCGCGCGTTTCATTTGAATTTCAGGCAGGGTCGCCTGTGTTCCTCTAATGAAATGCGGGATCATCGCGAGGATGCGCGCCTTGGATGCAGTCTCGGCAATGCACAGATCAAAGAGACCGTCGTCGGGCTGGCTTTCGGGCGCCATTTGAAAACCGCCGCCCATGCGCCTGCCGTTCATGATCGAGATCATCAACGAAACCTGTTTGATGACTTCTTTATCGTCCAAAATAATTTCAACTTGCGCGGGGTTGTAATAAAGGAAAACAGTTTTGGTCACGCCGATCAAATACGCGAGCAAGCCGCGCGTCCAGCGAACTTTGATGGCTTCGTTGCCGACCGCCGCGTCAAACCCGATTCCAATTCCATTGCCAAAATATCTGCCTTCGGGGTAATCTCCACCTTTGACGATACCAATATCTATCTTCTTGCGTTTATTTGCAGCAAGTGATTTGAGTGAATCTTTTAGGTTTGTCGGGATGCCTGTTCCGCCTGCAAAATCATTGCCTGTGCCAATGCTGATAACGGAAAACGCGCTTTTAGTGTGTCCATCCTTGCGCGCCTTCATAATTCCGTTAATGGCTTCGTTGATTGTTCCATCACCGCTGGCGCATACGATCACGTCGTAGCCGTCGCGTGCCGCGCCTTCCGCCAACTCAGCGGCGTGCCATACACGTTCGGTCTTTACAAGCACAAAATCCAGCCCGCTTGCGCGCAGGCTGGATTCGATTTGTGGAATGGATCTTTCACCGAGTCCGCGACCCGATATTGGATTGACAATGATGAAGTATTTCATGACTCGCTCCCAAATGGATTGAGGCGAGTCTATCATATTTTTATGGCTTGAATTTCAAGTAGTCCTCGGGAGTATCAAGGTCTTGCAGGATGCCGGGCGTATCAACGTTCACATAAAAAATATCTTTTTTATGTTGATTGAAAAAATCGCGCATGGATTTATCCGTACTTGTACGCAGGACCTTGTCCCAAGATTCCCTTGCGATCAACCACGGATGACCGCGTCTTTTTTCGTAACTTGGAATGACGATCGGGGATTTGGTTTGATGCCACGCTTCAAGAATTGCCCGTATGGTTCTTTCCTGAATCTGAGGCTGGTCACCCAGGCAAATGAGCGCCGCGCTCGCCTCTCTCATTTTTGCCTCGAGACCTATTTGTATGGAGATCAGCATTTTCTCGTTCGCATAATCCTTGTTGAAAATTGTTTGAACAGTTTTGCCGACCAGTGATTCAATTTGCTGGCGCGCTCCGCCGGTGACGACGAGAATGTCGTTCACGCCTGCCGTTTGAAGCGTTGAAACAACCGTTTGCAGGACGGTGCTTTTGCCCCAGGGCATAAGCATTTTTGGCTCGCCCATTCGTTTGGATTCGCCTGCGGCGAGAACAATAGCTGTAATCATAAGGCTGCCCTCAATTGTATTTTATAGTTTAAATTAAAGTGTTTCATCTTCCACCAATCTTTGATAGTCTTCAGGTTTGTCGACGTCAAATAATAAAATATCATCATGCCAGGGGAGATATTCCACGTGATGTTTGTTGAAGATCGCGCGCCCGCCGACATCACCTTCCAGTTGAAGCAGGTCAGGGTAGGTGACTCGGTCAAACAGCACCGGGTTGGCGCGGCGTTCTTCCAGTACGAGCGGCGCAAGGATGGCTTGCATTTCCTGCGTGTGAGATTCTACCAGCGCGCGGATTACATCCACTGGAATTTGCGGCTGGTCTGCAAGTAAAAATATGGATGAGCCGGTGTTCATGAGTAGTGATCTAATTCCTTTTTTTATGGATGCGCTTTGTCCTTGTTGATAATCAGAATTGTAAACGATATTCACAGGCAGGCCGGCCAGCGCAGACTCTATTCGGGCAGAGTCAAAACCCGTGACCACCACCACAGGGTCGAGGTCGGCTTGAAGCGCGGTTTCGGCAATTTGTCGCACGAAGGGTTTTCCTTTCCAATCTAATAATTGTTTGGCAGATCCAAACCTTTTACTTTCTCCCGCAGCCAGGATGATTCCCGCGCAGCGTTCGATCGTTTGTAGATTTTTTTGGCGCAACGATCCTACAACAACAGAATCAAAATGATCGCGCAGCCTGTGTGCCATCTTCCCGCCGATGGATTGGAGCGCGGGTGTATCGGCCTGATTGAGCAATGCAATGCGGCGCGCATGCGCTGGGATATTTTTCAACCCGCCTTGTGGATCTGAAAGCACGCGCGTAATCGATTCAGGCGTGATGATTTCACCAATTTGCAAACCGCTGAGTTGCGAAAAAATTTCCGCGCGATGGACATGCTCATCGGTGAGCGGTTTGCCAAGCGCGCTGAGTCCGGCAACAACGATGACCGTTTCTACAAAGTCAGGGATGGGTGGTTCGTGCGCGGCCGGCGCTTTGAGCGCTCTTTGGCGCGAGCCATCCGCTTCGATAAGCAGGGGAAGATTTGCCTCCTTAGATTTTTCGTATAGCCAGTTTAGGACTTTTTCATTGATTGGCTTTGTTCTGTCGTTTTCAAATTCATCGGTGACAAGAATTACTCCATTCGTTGGCATGTCGCTTGGGTTGCCCAAATCCTTTGCGATCATATGATGATCGGCGGCCGATATTTGCCACGCGCCGAGATGCGTTGTGGCGGTTACAATCGTCGTTGGAGATATCTCGCGTGCGAGTTGAAAGAGGGCTGTGGTCTTTCCACCTGCACCTGTAAACGCAATGCGCTGTATAAGACGTGGATCGATCCTAAGAGCGCGGGTTAAGTTCATGCCTTTATTATAAGGCTTAAGATCCGTCAGGTTTGAATCAAATGAGTGACATGGAGAATTATATGAATAAAGACACCGGACGCAGGACCTTTCTAAAATTAGCAGGCGGCGCGTTTGGTATTTCCGCGCTTTCGTATTACTTTGGCATCACGAACCGTGCCGCTTCAATTCCTGATGACAGCCTTCCCGATTATGCCGATAACGGACTTGGCTTTCCGGTTTTTCGCGCCCCTTATTTACAAAAGGATGCGCGTCTCGCGGCTTTTTTATTTAACACAGATGTGCAGCGCCTGACGACTCTCTGTGACCAAACATTGAACGTCTCTGAAGCGTTTATGTATAAATATGTCCCGATCACTTCAAGCCTGATGCTGGTCTTTGCGGATATGTTTGTCTCTTCGCGGGATGAGCGTGATATGCAGGTGGGGCTTATTCCCGAGACCGAGGTTAGTTTTTGGGTGTTAACCCTTGCCATGCAAAAGACCCAAAGCGGCTACGTGCCGCACCATCTTGCCTGGTTTCTCCCTTATTTACTTGTGGATGAAGGTAACGCGATCGCGACGGGGCGTGAGGTCTTTGGCTTTAATAAACAACTTGCGCAATTCCAAAAACCCGAAGAGATTCAAAAACCGGAATTTACCGCGGACGTGCTCGGATTCAAACAATTTAGCGTGGATGCTGTTGCCCAAAAGGAACGCCTGCTTGAATTGCGAGATTCCTCATCCGCTAAAGCATCACAATCCAGCGATCTGGGTCCGATAAAAAATAAAACAGCGGATGAATTGCTTAAGCATATGCGTACCGATTTAGGCGGGGGCCTGGTGGAATTTGCCGCCCGTTTGATTAACGATCATATTCCGCTTGTTTTTCTCAAGCAGTTCCGTGATGCGCAGAATACATATAAGGCTTGTTACCGGAAGATCATCGAAGCGCCGCTGACGATTCAGACATTTTACGAAGGTGGTATTTTTCTTGAACCATATACACTGAATATCTCGCCTTTGGTCAGTCATCCGCTTGCGCAGAATTTGGGATTAGACGCCGTAGAACAAAAATCCACACTCGGCGCGTGGATGAAGGTGGACTTTTTGCTGGGGAATGGAACGGAGAGATAATTTTTTAGCGCGAAATCCAAAATACAAAGAAATAAAAAAGACACGAAGCGCTTTATATGCCTCGTGTTTTTTTTGTTTGAAAATATTTTTATTTCAAATACTTCCCAACCAGCAATTTCAATTTCTTTTTTGTCTTTGCAGGTATTGCCTTGGGATTTGTGATCAACGCGGCAGACAATGCTTGTCCACATTCACATGTGCGTTCTGTTTTTAAGTTGCGCACCAAGTTACGGACGGCTTCCTGCGCGGCTTGTGTGTTTTTATTAAGGGTCTGGATCACCATATCCACGGTGACCGGCGATTCGCTTTCATGCCAGACATCGTAATCAGTGACATGTGCCATGATCGTATAGCACATCTCCGCTTCGCGCGCGAGGAAGGCTTCGGGTGAAGCGGTCATGCCGATAATCGACATGCCCCATGCGCGATAGGTATTCGATTCCGCTTTTGTAGAGAAGCGCGGTCCTTCAATCGTGATGAATGATCCGCCGCGATGTGTCACTGTGTTTGTCGCGCGTACCGCCACCTCCAGTTGATCGGATAGATCATTGCAAAATGGATCAGCAACTCCGATATGCGCAACCAGACCGCCTTCGAAGAAGGAGCGTGCGCGATCCTTTGTGTAATCAAAAAGATTATCGGGGATGGCGATATGCCCGGGCGCGTAATCCTCGCGCAAAGAACCGCACGCGCTGATGCTGATAATACGTTCCACGCCAAGTGATTTTAACGCGTAAATATTTGCGCGATAGGGAACTTCTGTGGGAGTCAATCTATGACCGATGCCGTGACGCGCGAGAAACGCGACGCGCTTTCCTTCCAGATCGCCGACAATAATCGGGGAACTGGTTTTTCCGAATGGCGTACTCACATTGTATTCTTTTATTTTTTTCAGGTCGGGCATGTTGTATAACCCCGACCCGCCAATAATTGCAGTTGAAACGTTCTTTGTCATTTTTTGCGCTCCAGTTTCTGTGTAGGTGCAACGACAGCGTCGGGTGAAAGGGTCACGGTCAAATGTGTGGCGCCACATTGTATATCGTCGCCGGATGTGATCACGGTCGGCATGCTCACCATCGTTTCATTCAACATTGTACCATTTGTGGAGCTGAGGTCTTCCAGCCACCATTGAGCGTGGTGGTAGACTAGATGCGCGTGGCGGGTGGATACGGTGTCATCGTTGATCGGAACGTCGCAGGCGGGGTCGCGCCCAAGTGTGATATCAGGCTGCGAGAAATGTTTTAGGGTGAAGGAAGCGCCTTGTTGAATGGAAAGACTGATATTCGGTACGCGGCGGCTTGCAAGCGCGTGTCCTTGTTTTTGCACATCCCGCCATAAAATATATAACGCCCACCCCAGAAAACCATATAGGGCAAGCGCCATGATTAGCCGCAAGGCTAATACGATCGGTCCACTCATTGTTTAGGGTTTCTTCAAATTGGCAGTTGGATTATCTTGATTTGGATGATCTTTATTTTTAAATAAAGCAGTAGAACGATTGGCAGCTGCACTTTGGAGTGGAGCCGTCTCTTTGAGATCAAGGCGCGGAGGTGGATTATCCTGCCCGAAGATCAATGCCACGCCCGCCAGTGAGATCACGTCGCCGGGGTAGAGCACACTCTGATTGGTGCGCTGCCCGTTAACAAAAGTCCCGCCGGTGGAGTTCAAGTCAAAAATCACAAAACGTCCCTTAATGGCGCGCAGTTGTGAATGATTGCGTGAAACACGCGGGTCATCGATCACCAATTGGTTATCCAGCCGGCGCCCTATATTAACCACAGGCATGTTCAGCGGAAATACTTTCACACCTTCCACGATCAGGAAGGCATTTGCGGGAAATTTTCCGTTATCCTCAGAGGTGTCACTTTCAATTGTAGTTGCGTTTGTATCAGCCATTGTCTCGATCCTATGCGATGTCACAATTTCAGCATCGTCCAGAGATATTTTTTCATCGGTTGAAATAGTAACTGTTGGAGATATTGTAAACCTTAACCCCGCTTCCTGTGCTGCCGCACTAATAGAATGCAACAGTATTGCAAGCAATTGTGGATTCTGCCATTTCAGCGAAGTTTGCGGATGTAAGATTAACGTGTATACGTTTGGCGCAAGTACTGAACCGTCTTGACGTGTTTGGGTATTCATCTGGATCGCCGCCGCCAGTTTTTGAATGATCACATCCTCCACCTTTTTACCCGGCAGGATGTTCAGCAGCTCCACTTCGATCAGGGATTGCAATCGCGCTTCAAGTTCCTTTAGATTCATTTATAAGGCCTGTTTACAATTCGGGCATTGTTTATCATTTGCCTTTACGACATATCCGCAATTTTTACATGTCGTCGGCTGTGACTTGCCCATCGGCGCGCCGCATGCAATACAGGATGGCTCTCCCACCGGGTTGGCAACATGACAATATTCGCAAGTTGTGCGTTTCAACTTATCCGAAAGTTCCGCCGAAGCGCCCGCCGCTCGTGCCGCCTGCGAGATGACCTGCCAAATGCGTTCCCCTATTTGCAGGTTCTCAATATCCTGAGCAATATCGTCTAATCTACCGAGCAGGCTGAACGGGTTGCGCAGCGCCGAAAGCGCGCTCATCCCCAAACTGGCAGCCACGCCAAGCCACGCCTGCTGGCCCAGTTCCACCATGATGCCTTCTTCGATCTTTTGGATTGTGATTGTCATTGCCGTTTGCCCGCCGGAGGCCGCCCCGGGGCGCGTTTCCACCTGTACGATCACCTTGTCGCTTTTGCCAAGCGTTTGTGCGCGCAAGTTTCCCTGGTTGAATTCACCAAGCAACGCCTGCGCAATATCCGCAGGTTTTATATTTCCGTGAAAGATTTTTCGTTCCATGAACTGGATTATAATCTCGTTTGCCATTCTGTATTATAGAGAGAACATGAAACGATTCTGGATTCACCCCCCAATTTTAATCACCCTCGTTACTTTATTCGCTTACGGGATATTCTTCGCGCCTTCCTCTCCCACCGTTTTGGCACAGCAAGCAGAGACACCCACACCTCAAGGGATGTATATCACCGTACTATCAGATGAACCATTTGCAAATATTCGCATGGGCCCCAGTTCGTCAATTTATCCCAAAGTTGGCATTTTATACCCCGGTGACACAGCCCCCGCGCTAGGCAGATCACCCGGCGGCGATTGGATTCAGATCGAATATCCGGGGGCGCCGAACAACGCGGGCTGGGTATACTCTCCGCTTGTGCGTGTCTCTCCGGGTGAGTTGCGAATCGCGGAGCCGCCTCCTACGCCTGTTCCTCCCGCCACTGCTACCATTGACCCAACATTTGCCGCGCAGTTTACCATTGTCCCAACCAATGTGCGCCTGCCCACTTTTACGCCGCCGCCTTCATTGGTTGTCCCTTCTTATACTCAAGCGCCTGCCGCAGCGCCAAATAATAACGCGCCATTAGCCGTAATTATTATTGCCCTCACAGTTTTGGGCGTGATCGGATTTTTGCTCTCGTTGTTTTTGCGGCGATGATCCCATGTTTAAATATAAAATTAAGTTTATTGTTTTTTGTGTGTTAATGTGCGGAGGGATGACATTGATGCTTTACTCCCCTTTGCAGTCATCGGCGCACGCGCAGCAGCCGACGGGCAGTATCCCTACAGTAACCGGTACGCCTATGGGGGCGATTGTCGCGTTATATCTTGATGAAGCGCGTCCGCAGGAAGTTGTTTATGCGGGACCTAGCTCATATTTATATCCTCGTGTAGGTTTGATTTTGGCAGGACAGGAACTTCCCGCTTATGGTTATTCTGATGATCAAAGCTGGATACAGATCTATTACCCGGGCGTGCCGGGTTCTGTTGCATGGGTGTATGCGCCTTATGTAAAAGTTGTGAAGCTTGGCCCCATGCCGAAAATAAGCGCGCCGCCCACACCGACCCTGGCGACGACTCCCATTGTTGATATTGATCCAACTTTGATGGCGGCGTATACCACGCCTATTGTGCCGACCCGTTTACCGACCTTCACTGCGCCAGCGCCTTTGGCGATTGCTACTTTTTCGAACGATCAAATAAATGTTAACCGTATCCCAATGGGATTCCTGATCTTCGCTTTTGGATTTATGGGCGCATTTGGCGCGCTGATCTCGTTCTTACGCGGGCGATAAGTGACTCTACTGCAAAATGGTCTTTAAACACGAAGGGCACAAAGTACACGAAGGTTTTAATTAATGAAAAGGCTTCTCCTTTGTATCCCTTTGTGCCTTTGTGTTTAATTGGTTTTTGCAGTGGACTCATAGGTAGGTTCTATTGCTCAGAGAATCATGATTGAGCGTGTTAGATAAGTTAAATAAAAAATGACCGGCATAAAGCCGGTCATTTTTTTATTTAATCTTTGATTAGTTATTGCAGCCGCAGGCTCCGCCGCCACCGCAACCGCATGAACCGCCGCCACTTCCGCAGGCGCATCCGCCTTCGCCGTGTTCATGTCCCTTGGCGTTCGGGCTGTTAACTGCAAAGCCGGCGCCGCGCTGGGGATCGTTCACGAAGTCAATGGTCGCTTCGCGCAAGTAATCAATGGATACGTTATCAACAACAACCTGCACACCGTTCGCAGTGAATATGGTGTCTACATCGCGGAAGTTGTTGTCGAGCGCCATGCCGAAGTTCACACCGCTGCAACCGCCACCCGCAACATACACACGCAAAGCGTAGCCTTCAAGTTTGCGTTCGTTGAGAATATCTTGTACAGCCTGACTGGCTGCGGGGGTTAATGTAAAAAGTTGAGTTTCAATTTCTTGGAGCATGTTTTTTTCTCCTTATATATGATTACGTCTAATTTCGCTCAATGTTATCAGATTTAGAGCGCACTGTCAAATTATTATCGACTAATTCAGTATACAGAAGGCTTTCATGTTTTGCGGATAAAACTGTATTCCCATAAACAACATTCTTTCACTCAAGAAATATTGCTACCTGCATTTCTTGACACATTCTATATGCGCCTGTACAATCCCCCTGCTTAACGGGCGAAACGCCCACATCTTTTACTCTCCATAGGAGGAACCACATACATGTTTACAATGGGACTCACTAATTCTGAACAGATTGCGATTTGGGCTGTCTTTGCAATTGCCTGGGTCGGCTTGGGGTACGCGATCTTTCTTCGCTCCCAAATCATGCGCGAAGATAAAGGCACCGAAAAAATGCAGGAAGTCTGGAACGCGATCAAAGATGGAGCGAATGCTTATTTACAGAAGCAGTTACGCTCCATTTTGCCTTTAATCGCCATCCTGGCTGTTGCACTCTTCGCCTCTGTTTACATTGTGCCGCCATCACCTGAGGCGCATTTACGCTTTCCAAGCATGAATGATTCTCAACTTCAGTTCTGGATTGGCATTGCGCGCGGCCTGGCCTTCATTATGGGCGCAGGCTTTTCGTTGACTGTTGGTCGCATTGGCATGCGTATGGCTGTCGAAGCCAACGTACGTGTGGCCTCCGCCTCCAAACGTTCATTTGGTGAAGCGTTGCGCATCGCATATCGTGCTGGTACTGTTACAGGCATGCTTACCGATGGTCTTGGCTTGCTCGGTGGAACGGTTATCTTCATCATACTCGGTGTCGCCGCGCCTGATGCTTTGCTCGGCTTCGGTTTCGGCGGTACGCTCCTGGCGCTGTTCATGCGCGTGGGCGGCGGTATCTTCACAAAAGCCGCGGACGTGGGTGCTGACTTGGTCGGCAAAGTTGAAGCAGGCATCCCTGAGGATGATCCCCGCAACCCGGCTGTGATCGCTGACCTCGTTGGTGATAACGTCGGTGACTGTGCCGGTATGGCTGCGGATATTTTCGAATCCTACGAAGTAACCATTGTTTCGGGCTTGATCCTTGGTTTGGCGCTCTGGCACATTACTGATCGCCTTGAGTGGATCATCTTCCCCTTGATGGTTCGTGGTATTGGTGTGCTTTCTTCCATTATCGGAACCTATTTTGTTAAGGCAGGTAAGACCGGCACGAGTGAAGATGCCATGAAGGCGATCTTTAGTGGCTTCCTTACATCCGCTGTAATTTCTGCCGCATTGTTCTTTATCGCCGGTTTCTTTTATTTGAACTCGCCTGAGATGAGTATGTGGGGCGGTTGGTGGCGCTTGCCGATGGCTGTAGGCGTTGGCGTTTTGCTCGCGATCGTCATTGACCGCTTGACAGAATACTTCACCGGCACACATGCTGCCCCTGTAAATGATGTCAAGAAGGCTGCTGATACAGGTCCGGCAACGCTTATTCTTAATGGTATCTCTCTTGGCTTTGAATCTTCTGTATGGTCTGTGCTTGTGATTGCCATGACCATCATTGCATCCATTGCTATTTTTGGTTCGATCGACAACCCATCTTTAGATGCGGTGGGCCGCTCAACCTTCATCCTTTACGGTGTTGCGATGACGGGTATCGGTATGCTTACACTGACCGGTAACAACGTCGCCATGGATTCATTCGGTCCCATCTCTGATAACGCCAATGGTATTGGCGAAATGGCTTGGTCTGGCAAAACGGATAAAGCCACCAAAGATGCACAGCAGATTATGGCTGACCTCGATGCGGTGGGTAACACGACTAAGGCGATTACAAAAGGCGTGGCGATTGGTTCCGCGGTAATCGCGGCGGTTTCGCTTTTCGGCTCATTCCTGGTGGATGTTTCCCGAGCGCAAGCCGGCCTCGGTATTCCCGCCGCGCAGCAGATTCAAGCAATCGGTATCCGCGTTGATATTCCCCAGGTCTTTGTCGGTATGTTGATCGGCGGCGCATTGCCGTGGTTGTTCTCGTCTTTTGCGATTCAGGCTGTGGCGCGCGCCGCGTCCTTAATCGTTTTGGAAGTCCGCCGTCAGTTCAAACTCGGTGTGCTTGAAGGTAAAGTCAAACCCGATTATGCACAGGCAGTGGAAATTTCCACAACGGCCGCGCAGAAGGAATTGGTTTCGCTGGCTTTGCTTGGCATCGTGACTCCCATTGTGGTTGGTTTGTTCCTGCAAGTAGAAGCGCTTGGTGGTTTCCTGGCGGGCATCATCGTCTCGGGTCAGTTGCTGGCCGTGTTCTTGAACAACTCCGGCGGCGCATGGGACAATGCCAAAAAGTTGATCGAGGATGAACCCAAAGACCCCGCGAAAAATCTCGGCAAGGGTTCCGAACGTCACAAGGCGGGTGTGGTCGGCGATACCGTTGGCGACCCCTTCAAGGATACCGCTGGTCCCGCGCTTAACCCGATGATCAAAGTGGTCAACCTCGTGGCGGTAATCATTGCTCCGATCGTGGTGCAATATCAAAATGCTACCGGAGCCGCGCTGTACACAGTTTGGGCTGTTGGATTGATTTTGCTCGGTGTATTGGCTTGGGCGGTGATGCGTTCCAAGGCTGCCGCCCCTTCAATGGCGATGGCTATGGATGATGTGAAACAGCCTGAGAGGAAGAGTAAAAAGAAATAAGTTTGTTGGCTAAAAAAAGTCCCCGTCACATTGTGGCGGGGACTTTTTTATAAGTACATGTATAATTGAATAATCTTTTATCGAAAGGATTTATTCTCATGAAAGTTGCAATCCTTGCTGGCGGATTGGGGACACGCCTCTCTGAAGAGACAACACTTAAGCCGAAACCAATGGTCGAAGTGGGCGGCAAACCAATTCTTTGGCATATCATGAATATTTACGCGTCTTTTGGTTATAAAGAATTTGTTATCGCCCTGGGGTATAAAGGCGAGATCATCAAGGATTATTTTTTAAATTACCATTATCATTCACGCAGTTTAACCGTGCATCTTAAAACCGGCGATGTAAAAATACATAACGACGAAGGCGAAGATTGGGTCGTGCATCTTCTCGATACCGGCGCTGATACCAATACCGGTGGACGCGTTAAACGTCTATCTGAGTTCGTTGGAAACGAGCCGTTCATGCTGACTTATGGCGACGGGGTGAGCAATGTGAATATTTCGCAATTGGTCGAGTTTCACGAAAAACAAAATAAACTTGTCACGATGACAGCTGTCCGTCCGCCGGCGCGCTTTGGGCAAATGGTAGTTGAAGACCATCGTGTGGTGCAATTCAAAGAGAAGCCACAAATCGGCGAGGGCTGGATCAATGGTGGTTTTTTTGTCCTTCAGCCCGAAGTCGTAAAATATATTGCCGGTGATCAAACCGCCTGGGAATTTGAATCACTTGAAAACATTGCCGCCGATGGGCAATTATCCGCTTATCAACACGAGGATTTCTGGCAGTCCATGGATACGCTGCGCGATGTTCATCTCCTTAATAAATTATGGCAGGAAGAAAAGGCTCCATGGAAAATATGGTAAATCACATATTCTGGCAGGATCGCCCGACTTTTGTCACCGGCGGAACTGGACTGGTCGGCTCGTGGCTGGTGCAGCGACTGGTTGAAGCCGGCGCAGATGTTATCTGTCTCGTCCGCGATTGGGTGCCGCAAAGCGAACTCGTGCGCTCGCGTTTGATCGAGCGTGTGAAAGTTGTGCGCGGAGATGTGCGTGACCGCGACATGCTCGAACGCGCGCTGGGCGAATTTGAAATCGATACTGTGATTCATCTCGCCGCCCAAACGATTGTGACGATCGCGAATCGCAACCCGGTTTCGACGTTTGAAACAAACATCGCGGGCACGTGGAATCTTCTGGAGGCTTGCCGCCGTAGCCCAAAGGTCAAACAGATCGTGATGGCTTCATCGGATAAGGCTTATGGCGATCAGCAAATTCTGCCTTACAGCGAAGAGACTCCCTTGCAGGGACAGCACCCGTACGATGTCAGCAAATCCGCCGCGGATTTGATCGCCGCGACTTACGCAAAAAGTTACGACCTGCCGGTTGCGATCACACGCTGCGGAAATTTCTACGGCGGCGGTGACTTGAATTGGAATCGCATCATCCCCGGCACCATTCGCTCGATCCTGCGCGGACAAAACCCCATCATCCGCTCGGATGGCGAATACATCCGCGATTATTTTTATGTGGAGGATGGCGCGGCGGCGTACATGCTGCTTGCCGAGCAGCTCGCTGCGCGCGCGGAACTCAAGGGACAGGCTTTTAACTTCTCGAACGAGATACAGGTCACTGTGCGTGAGATCGTTGAAAATGTTATCAAATTGATGAAGTCGGATCTTAAGCCCGAAATATTGAATGAAGCCAACAACGAAATTCGCCACCAATATCTCAGCGCAGAAAAAGCGCGGCGCGTACTACACTGGAAACCACTTTTCAATTTGGAGCAGGCGCTTGCCATGACCATTGACTGGTACAGGAATTTTTTCGCCCATGAACACAAGAGCTGAAGAACTCCGCGCGCAGATCCGTGCGCTCACCGCTGAATACTTCGCCGAAGCGTTTCCGCCGCGCGAATTTATCGCGGGTGAATCGCCTGTGCCGATCTCAGGAAAGGTATTCGACGAAGTGGAAATGCAGCACCTGGTCGATTCATCGCTCGATTTCTGGCTGACCACGGGCAGGTTCGCTGACCAGTTTCAAAAAGAATTTTCAAAATTTATGGGAGTGCGGAACACCATTCTGGTTAACTCCGGCTCTTCCGCAAATCTTGTCGCGCTGTCGTGCCTTACTTCACCGCAACTGGGTGATAAGGCATTAAAACCCGGCGATGAAGTAATTACCGTTGCGGCGGGATTCCCCACGACCGTCAACCCGATCATTCAAAATAATTTGATCCCTGTTTTCATTGATGTTCAGATCCCCACTTATAACGTGGATGTGAATTATCTCGAAGCCGCGCTCGGTCCGCGCACACGCGCGATTATGATCGCGCACACGCTTGGCAATCCATTCGACCTCGATACGGTGAGCGAATTTGCGCGCAAGCATGACCTGTGGTTGATCGAAGATTGCTGCGATGCAGTTGGCGCAACCTACAACGGGCGCAAGGTCGGCACGTTTGGCGCGCTGGCAACCACCAGTTTTTATCCCGCACATCACATCACGATGGGAGAGGGCGGCGCGGTCTTGACCGACAAGCCGAAATTAAAAACGCTGGCTGAATCTTTCCGCGATTGGGGGCGCGACTGCTGGTGTGAGCCCGGCAAGGATAATACCTGTGGCAAACGTTTTGAACATCAACTCGGTGACCTGCCCTATGGTTACGATCATAAATACACTTACTCACATATTGGCTATAATTTGAAAGCGACCGATATGCAGGCTGCGGTCGGACTTGCCCAAATGCAGAAGGTCGCGGGCTTCATTGAAAAACGCCGCGCCAACTTTGCATATTTATATGAAAATCTTCAAGACTTGCAGGAGTATTTAATCCTTCCGCAAGCCACGCCGAACAGCGAGCCGAGTTGGTTTGGTTTCCCCATCGCTGTCCGCGCGGATGCGCTCTTTACGCGCAACCAGATCGTGCAATTTCTGGAGAGCCGCAAGATCGCAACGCGTCTGTTATTTGGCGGCAATCTTGTGCGTCAGCCTGCTTATCGTAATGTACCCTATCGCATTGCCAGCCCGCTCGACAATACTGATTTCATTATGGATCAGGTTTTCTGGCTTGGTGTGTATCCCGGCCTGACCCGCCCCATGCTGGATTATGTTATTGCGACTCTGCATGAAGCAAAATCCGCTCTTCGCTGATCTGCGCCACATCTTCATATTAGACATTATCGGAAATAATCCACAGATTTCACCGATTACACAGATTAGAGAATTTCAAGAGAAAAATCTGCGAAAATCTGTGCAATCTGTGGATAAACGAAGTGGCAAATCTTATTACCGATAAAGTCTATTCATAGGACTTACGCAAAACCTTAATAGTGTCCGCTAATCTTCACGAATTTGCGCTAATTTTTTCTTGATTCGCGTAGATTGGCGTAGATCAGCGGATAAAAATCCCGTCTTGCGTAAATCCTAATTTATAATTTTAGAGTCTATATGAATAGAAAACTTCCTGTCCAATTTTTTGAACAAACTGCCAAAAAACTGACGATCTGGCATGTTCTTTTAATTGGGCTGGCTTTGGCGGTGTTTTCGGTTATGTATCAGCAGAAGGGGGTTTTTTTACATCCTGAACTAGAGCTGCGCCTGCCTTATTATTTATCAGACCGGCTTTTGCTCAGCAAGATGTTTGACAGCAGGAGTGTTGTTGACACCGGTCTGTATCGCGCCCGCGAATTGAGCTATGTTTTTGATTATATCGACAGTCAATTTATTGCTCTGGGTGTCCGGTTTGGTTTCCCGCATTTTCTTTCCTTAACCCATTATATCTTTACGATTTTAATCGGCTGTATTTTATGGCAATTTAGTTTGCGGGAATTAAAATTGAATGCATGGGTCAGCTTATGTCTCGCATTATTGTGGTGGACCTCACCAACCGTATTTTTAAGTGGCGCGTTTTTTAGAACTGCAAAAATCGGCGTGGCGCTTGCAACGGTGATCCTTTATTTTTATGTGTATAAAGCCATCGAATCTAACCGGCAAAATAAGGAATATCGCCTGCCTGCATCTTATTGGTGGATTTGCCTTACAACAGCATTCGCATCCGCTCTATTGGACGAACAGGGCCTTTTTACGCTTGGGCTATTCATTACCTTTCTTTTGTTATGGATTTGGGCTTTTGCAAATGCCAATCTATACAAACTATTAAGCGCCTTTGCCGCCAGCTTTGCGTTGAGCCTGATCTACAGGTTTTATGCTGCACCCTATTTAACCTTCTTATTAAATCACTACTGGCCCAGTTTTTCATATCAACAATTGCCATGGCCGAAATTGTTTTCTGATCTGAGTATTTTTTATTTGGGATCCGGATTTATTTTATACATGGAGACATTGCGTTTTCTGATCGGAAATATCCCGGCGTCTATTATGGCGTTTTTGCTTGCAGTTCCCATATCTGTAGTTTTGATCACTTATATAAAGAACCCCGGACTTGATAAGACTGAAAAAAAAACTTTCCAGGTTATGTTTAGCGGCTTGCTATTAACCAATATTGTTTTCATGGTCGCCATGTACACATTGATGGTAATAAGGCATCCCGCCATATTTTTTATGGAAGTACGTCTGGGCGGTTATTATTACCTGCCAGCCACAGCCATGTTCAGCATGACATTCGCGTTTCTGTTATCCAGAGTCGTCAAAATTCAAGCCATTCCCAAATGGATCATTTTGACACTCTTGATTTTGGCTATCATTGGAAATGTAATTGCCATTCCCCGGCATAAAGCGGCTATTCTCCAGAATGGACCTATACAACCTTATTTGCAGTCCAGCGCAAAACTATTGAACGCGCTAAAAAATATAAACGACCCGCAATATTCCGTTGAACCGGATGTGGAAAAGAATCCGGTGTATCAATTTTTTCGGAACAACCCATAGTAGAATATATGTCATCCATATTTTATTACTACACATTATGAATCCTCTCGCCGCCGATCTTGACCACGTTCTCAATCACACTCGCGACCTATGGGATGAATTGCGCGGCGCGCGCATCTTCATCACGGGCGGAACGGGCTTCTTCGGCTGCTGGCTGCTGGAGAGTTTTCTGTGGGCAAATTACAAACTGGATTTAAAAGCCCGCGCGGTCATTCTTACCCGTCAACCTGATGCTGTTAGACAAGCATTGCCTCACCTGATGCTTGATCCCGCAATTACCCTGCATCAGGGTGATGTGCGCAATTTTGAATTTCCAAAGGGCGAGTATTCACACATCATCCATGCTGCAACAGACGCAAGCGCAAAACTCAACAATGAGAATCCCTTGTTGATGCTGGATACAATTATCGCAGGTACGCGTCATACCCTTGATTTTGCGGTACATTGCAAGGCTGAAAAATTTCTGCTAGCCAGTTCGGGCGCGGTTTATGGGAAACAACCCAGCGACAGGACGCATATCCCCGAAGATTATATGGGTGCGCCTGATTCACTTGACCCGCGCTCTGCATACGGAATTGGCAAAAGAACTGCTGAACAATTATGTGCGTTATACGCAAAACAACATGGCGTTCATTCAACCATTGCGCGCTGTTTTGCTTTTGTAGGACCCTATTTGCCTCTTGACGCCCACTTTGCCATTGGTAACTTCATCCGTGATGGGTTGAACGGCGGGCCGATCAACGTTCAAGGCGACGGCACGCTTTTGCGTTCATATCTATACGGCGCTGACCTTGCCATTTGGTTGTGGACGATTATGGTTAACGGACAATCACTTCGTGCGTATAATGTGGGTAGTGAGGTAAGCCTGTCAATAGCAGAAGTCGCTAAAAAGGTGGCTGAACAGTTTAATCCTAACGTGACAGTTGAAATTCGCGAGGTGCCGAATTCTAAAAAGCCAGTTGAACGTTATGTTCCCAGTACAAGATGTGCCAAAAACGAACTGGGATTAAACACCTGGATTTCGTTGCTTGATTCCATAGATCGAACAATTTTTTTTGAAACAAGGAGAAAATTATGAGTGACAACTTGCCAGCAGATATCCGCATAAAGTCTAATTCATCCCGGAATGAGATTCTAACAAGGGAGAGTTTCTACAGTTTATTTGCAAATTCCCCTATTCCGCAGAATGAGCAGCTTGCTAATTTAGGCCTGTTTTTAAATAGGCAGGCATTATCGCGTATTATTTTTATGCACGACCTGTACCAAAAAGTTATTCCCATACATGGGATTGTTATAGAGTTTGGCGTAAGATGGGGGCAAAACCTTGCCTTGTTTTCCTCGTTTAGAGGCATGTATGAGCCATACAATTACAATCGAAAAATTGTAGGCTTTGATACTTTTTCTGGATTTCCTGTTGTTACTGAAAAAGACGGGAATGATTCAATTGCCAGTGTAGGGGCATATAATGTTGTTCCAAACTATGAAACTTATTTAGATTCTGTTTTGAACTACCATGAGACAGAAAGCCCTTTAAGTCATCTTAAGAAACATGAATTGGTTAAAGGCGATGCGACTTTAACGCTGGAAAAATATCTGCAAGATCATCCGGAAACAATTATTGCGCTCGCGTATTTTGATTTCGATGTTTATGAACCAACAAAGAAATGTTTGGAATTGATAAAAAATCATTTAACCAAAGGTAGTGTTATCGGATTTGATGAACTTAATTGGCCGTCTTTCCCTGGCGAGACTTTGGCGCTTCAAGAAGTGCTGGATTGGATAAATACTCAATCCGTCGCTCGCCTCTTAATCCCAGCCCTTCATATATCACTGTTGAATGATGTACTAAAGGCATTAGGAATAAATATGCTCGAAAATTTGACTTTCTCTCGATCTTTAGCCAAAAAAATAAGGGCTGATTCTTTGCGTATGGTGCATAAGGTTAGCGCGTCTCATATTGGTACCTGTCTAAGCATGGCGGATCTCCTCGCTGTGCTTTATGGGAATATTTTAAAAATTGATCCAAATCAAGCTCGTTGGCCCAATCGTGACCGTTTTATTCTTAGTAAGGGGCATGGCGTAGCTATCCTTTATGCGACGCTTGCCGAACGCGGCTTTTTTCCGGTTGATTGGCTGGATACTTACTATCAGGATGGTTCAAAGTTGGCGGGACATGCTACCAGTCATGGTGTGCCGGGTATCGAAGTATCAACTGGTTCGTTGGGACATGGTTTGCCTATTGGTTGCGGAATGGCAATGGCTGGTAAGCGAGAAGACATGCTTTACCGGGTTTTTGTGATGATGAGTGATGGTGAGCTTGACGAAGGGTCAAACTGGGAAGCGATTCTATTTGCGCCACAGCACCAATTGGATAACTTAGTTGTGATTGTAGACTATAACAAAATCCAGAGTTTCGGTGCCGTTTCTGAAGTGATGGAGCTGGCTCCTCTAGTGGATAAATGGCGTGCATTTCGTTGGGCTGTGCGTGAAATTGATGGACATGATTATGCACAAATTGAGTCTGCGTTGAGCAGTGTACCGTTTGAGTCAGGTAAGCCAAGCGTAATTATTGCGCATACTATTAAGGGCAAGGGCGTTAGCTTTATGGAAAATCAACTGGAATGGCATTACAGATCACCTAACGCTGAACAACTCGCGCAGGCATTGGTAGAATTGGAGATGGCCGAATGAGAACCGCTTTTATCAAGACTTTGTGCGAACTAGCCGAACAAGACGATCGTATCTGGCTTCTTACAGGCGATCTTGGTTACTCAGTGCTGGAAAACTTTTCCCAGCGTTTCCCCAAACGCTATATTAATATGGGCGTTGCCGAACAAAACATGACCGGGGTTGCCGCAGGATTGGCACTTGAAGGAAAAACTGTTTTCACCTACTCAATTGCCAACTTTCCTGTGATGCGTTGTCTGGAGCAAATCCGTAACGATGTTTGCTATCACAATCTCAACGTTAAAGTTGTGGCTGTTGGTGGTGGAGTTGCATATGGCGCGGCGGGATACACACATCACGCGGTCGAAGATTTAGCGGTGATGCGTGCAATGCCAAATATGACTGTGTTGGCTCCGGGTGATCCGGTGGAAGTACAATTGGCAACGCGGGCAATTGTGGATTGGCAGGGGCCTTGCTATCTTCGATTGGGTAAAGGTGGCGAGCCGATCATCCACCAAACTGAGCCGGTGTTTGAAATTGGTAAATCTATTGTGATGCGTGAAGGAAATGATGTAACACTAATCAGCACTGGCGGTATTTTAAGTGAGGTGGTTTCTGCTGCCGAACAATTAGCACCGCAGATTCAAGCGCGTGTGTTGAGTATGCCGACGGTAAAACCGTTGGATAGAGACGTGCTCTTAAAAGCAGCTGGTGAAACTAAGTTGTTGGTTACAGTAGAAGAACATTCAGCAGTAGGCGGCTTGGGTAGCGCAGTAGCGCTGATACTTAGTACTACCTCAAAATCAAAAGATTTTGATTTGCTGACGCTGTCTCTGAATGATGCCCCTCAACAGACTGCTGGCAGTCAGCGTTATTTTAGGCAATTGTTCAACTTGGAATCGGCAAAGATTGCACAGACTATCCAGGAATATCTTGACGATCGGCGAGTTGGGTAAAAATTCCTATCTCGAAAAGTTTGAAAGAAAAAAGGATTATTTATGTCAATTAATGCAGTTTTGCGCCCCCGGGTCGTCCTGTTGTACAGATCGCTGGAGATGGCGGTGTGCAGATGAATATTCAGGAACTTGAGACCATTGTTCATCATAAATTACCGATCAAGATGGTTATTCTGAATAATGGCTCTTACGGAATGGTGCGACAGTTCCAGCAGAGCTATTTTCAGGAACGTTACGCTTCAACCTATCAGGGTTATTCCGCTCCATATTTCGAAAAAGTGGCGCAGGCTTACGGCATTCAGTCCATGACCATTGGCGAAACTGAAGAATCAACTCAGCGAATCCACATGCCTGTAACGCTATCCATTCACTCAAATATTCGCGATTATGAAGCATATATTGAAGAAACGCCTGATTTTATTGAAAAACTGGGTACTCATCCGCAATCTTGTTTTGTCGTGGATGAAAATGTTTGGAACATATATGCCAAAAACCTTTTGAAAGACCTGCCGAAAGAACAAACCATCATCCTGCCAATCAACGAAGACCGTAAAAATCTTGATACCGTACAGGAGTTATACGATCAACTTGTAGAGCGTTCAGCCAAGCGCAACTTAACCTTGATTTCGTTTGGGGGTGGTATTTTGCAAGACATAACCGGCTTTGTTGCATCTACTATTTATCGTGGTATTAACTGGATTTACGTTCCTACAACCCTGCTCGCTCAGGCTGATAGTTGTATTGGCAGTAAGACATCGCTTAATTATCGCAAATATAAAAACTTGATTGGCACATTTTTCCCACCCACAAGCATTCATATTTATACACCTTTCCTTAAAACTCAACTAGACGCAGATTTTTTCAGCGGCTTTGGCGAAGTGATCAAATTGCATTTGATGGGCGGGCGCGACCATTATCACCAATTGGTTGAACTGTCTCCAGACATAATAAAACGTCAGCCCGCTGCTCTGCTTCAGTCCATTCAACAATCCCTGCAGATCAAGCTAAATTACATGGCAGGCGATGAGTTTGATACAGGACGCCGCAATCTGCTCAATTATGGGCATGATTTCGGTCATGCGCTGGAAAGTACATCCAGTTTTGCAATGCCGCATGGACAGGCTGTTATCTTTGGTATGTTGGCGGCTAATATCATTTCTCTCCAGCGCGGTTTACTGACTGAAAATCTGGAACAGGAAATCGCAGAAAAACTTCTGCTTCCCAGTTTACTCACTCGTCCATCAACCGATGCGATGAATGCTGATGCGATGGTTGCCGCTATGAAAAAGGATAAAAAACGTATTGGCGATTATCTTGCGCTGATCATGATGGATAGTAATTTTGAATTTATCCGTGTTAATGACTTGACGCCTGATGAGGTATTTGCAGCACTAAATATTCTGGGGAAGCGATTGGAAGAATTGTAAAGGATAGGTTTATGAAAAAAATCAGCATCGTCACTCCCTGCTACAACGAAATCGAAAACGTGGATGAACTCTACGAGCGTATCCGTGCGGCGATGCAGGGTTTTGACTACGAATATGAGCACATTTTCATTGATAATGCATCCACCGATGGGACCGTGGAAAAAATCCGCGCATTATCCGCGCAGGACAAACGGGTGAAAGCCATTATTAATACCCGCAACTTTGGGCATGTTCGCTCGCCGTCTCATGGATTACTCCAGGCGTACGGCGATGCCGTCATTATCATGTCATCCGATTTGCAAGATCCGCCTGAGCGCATCCCTGAATTTATCAAAAAATGGGAGGAAGGCGCCAAAGTTGTGATTGGTGTCAAAACTAAAAGCCAGGAATCGGGTTTGTTTTACGTGCTGCGCACACTCTATTACCGTGTTTTACGCAGCCTCTCTGATGTGGAACTGATCGAGCATTTTACCGGTTTTGGCTTATACGATAAGCAGGTAATTCAAATCTTGCGCGAATTCAACGATCCGTATCCCTACTTTCGCGGTCTAATCGCCGACATCGGTTTCCCTATCACTCGCATTGAATTTATTCAGCCGCGCCGCAAACGCGGCATCAGCAAAAATAATTTTTATACACTTTTCGATATGGCAATGCTTGGCGTGACGGGCTACACTAAAGTCCCGCTGCGATTGGCGACCATGCTTGGGTTTATGGCGGCAGCTGTTAGCTTTGTGATTGGTTTGATTTACCTTATCTACAAATTAGTAGACTGGCAAAATTTTTCGCTTGGTCTTGCACCCGTGGTTATTGGATTGTTTTTTCTTGGCTCTGTGCAACTTATTTTTCTTGGCATTATAGGCGAATATATTGGCGCGATCTATACACAGGTCATGCATCGTCCATTAGTGATTGAAAAAGAGCGGATTAACTTTTGAAACCAAAAGGCTTATTTGCCATCCTGCCCGAAGCACAGGAGAAAGAACCTTCCACGCGCTTTAATCGCATAATGATCATAATTTCCTTTGTCCTTCTGGCGGCATGGGGGCTTTCCAGCGCCGTCCCATCCACGCCCGGATATGTGGGTGTTTATCAGTTCGTGGCAGTCACCGTACTTACGCCCTTTGGGATTTCAAAAGCAGATGCGCTTGCCTTTATTCTCATTAGTCAAATACTGGGTTACCTTATTTTTGGTTTTTGGGGCATATTGAGTTTGTGGCAATTCAATAAGCAAACCGACGCATGACCTTTACTCTTAATGGTATTCTCGGCGCGGCGCTTACTATCTGTCTTTTCTACTGGTCATCGTTTTCCCGGATATTTTATTGGTAGGGGTCATCTTACACCCTGAAGATAGAAACTTCAACGGAAAAAATATGCTTTCAAACTTCACCCTTCAAGATATTCTCGGCACAACTTTGGCTTTTTGTCTCTTCCCGCTTGTGATCGTCTTTCCCGGATACGTCAGCGGTTGGGCATTCAATCTTTTTGAATTTCGGACACGACTTTTACCCACGCGCTTTGCAATTTCACTTTTACTTTCTATTTCAATCAGCCCTATTCTTTATTATATTGCTGCCAGTCAATTTTCCATGAATATGGCGCTGGGGGTTACGGCTTTATTTGCGCTTGTATTTATTGTTTTGTTGATTTACGAAAAGCCCGCCATGCCGCAGGATCGGCTTTGGCGCGTTTTCTTTTGGGTTTCACTTGGCTGGGTGATTTTTGCTACTTTATCCCTTGTCGATTTGCAATTTACTGGCAACCAGCTATATTTTAGCGTCATATCCTTTGATCACACCACGCGTGTCTCTATTATCGACGCAATGACGCGTACGGGCGTCCCTCCCATAAACCCAAGTTATTATCCTGGCAAATATGTTCACTTAACCTTTCTTTATTTTTTCTGGTACATACTTGGCAGTATTATTGATCTCATCGGCGGCTCATGGGTGGACGCGCGTGCATCTTTATTTGCCAGTGTCCTTTGGTGTGGACTTGCTCTCATGTCTCTGATCGCCTTTTATCTTCGTCAGCGCAATGGGAATCATAACGGTAATGTGTGGAAACGCGCTTTGATTGGCGTCGCGTCTCTTTCCATTACCGGGCTGGATATCCTGCCGGTGCTGGCGGGTATCATACAAATGGGCCGTCTTACTTTTGGCGATATTGAACTTTGGAATGAGCAAATTACAGCTTGGGTCGGGTCTTTGTTGTGGGTGCCTCATCATGTGGCGAGTTTCATAGCCGGATTTGTGGGCATTATGCTTGCCCATTCTGTGTACGGAAAATCGCGAACCAAACAATTCGTAGCGCTTGTGTTTTCAGGTGTGTCTTTTGCATCCGCATTGGGACTTTCCGTTTGGGTTACACTGGTCTTTGTTCTCTTCTGGGGGATTTGGATGTTATTTCTGTATTTTCAAAAAAAACAACGCGCGTTATTGCTCCCCATGTTTATTACGGGAATGGTCGCACTCTTTTTAGCTGGTCCGTTTTTATTTGGCTTGCTTTCTGGCGGCAGCGGAGCAGGCAGTTTCCCTATTGCTTTGGCGGTTCGCTCTTTTAACGTTGTAGACCCGTTTTTACAGAATACTTCCTTTTTATGGCAATCCCTGATTCGCCTTATCTTTCTCCCTCTTAATTATTTTCTTGAACTGGGATTTTTTCTATTTGTAGCGTTCATTTGGTTGAGATCGCATAAAGGTGATTTCTTAAAAAAACCATACTATCTCGCGGAAATACTCCTGCTCGTTGTCGTTGTTGTTGTCGGCTCATTTGTACGATCTGTTGTTATCCAAAATAACGATCTTGGCTGGCGCGCTTGGCTGGCGGGTCAATTTGTTTTATTGATTTGGGGAGTGGATGTATTCAGCCAGTTTACTACACCTGTTCGAGAGCGCTTAATCCTGTCACCAAGAATAAAATACACCTTGATCTTATTCGCTGTAATTGGCATTGCAACGACAGTTCTGGACATTTCCTTGCTTCGTTTTGGATATTACTTTGCGTATGGGCCGGAGGCAGGACATTCCATCTATTCTGCACGACGGACATATATGACTATTAACCGGTTCTTGCCGGAAGATGTTATCGTACAATACAATCCATTAAACTTTATTAACCGTCCGAGCGGACTATACGGTATGCACCAATCTGCCATCTCGGATCGTACAGCCTACGGAATACCGCAAGATGAATATAGTGCTAAAGTAGAGGCAATTAGCAAAATCTTTACCATGAAAAATGTCCAAAATTGGGAACCAATAGACGCTCTCTGTAAAGTACATTTTATTGACGTTATTTTAATTGTGACTAACGATCCATTATGGGAATCGCTCAAATCACTTGAAAAACAGAGAATCCCGCTTTATATAGATAACTATTATGCTGCTTATACTTGCGGGGATTACGTTGTTTTATCTCGAGCACCTTGAATCTGCTTGCCAGGTTGAAGGCGATTAATTACCATCAAAAACAATTTGTCTTTCAAAGCATACTTGTATTCATCAGGAAAGGCTTGAATATTTTTTATCCCAGACAAAAAACCTATAAAACCTCCGTGCTCTCTGCGTGCTCCGTAATGAGCAGGTTTGTTCAACATTTATTTGACCAGTACGCTTTCAAAGGATATTCATGCCCTCATCTTATTTACTCCCTCTCACCGAAATTCGCCGCGAGATGACCGTGGTCAACTCGCGTTTCATTGCGACGCTTGCGCCGGCGTTGAGCATTGACGAGGCGCGCGCGGTCATGACACGCATCAAAAAAGAATTCGCGGATGCGACGCACAATGTTTCCGTATACATCATTGGCGGGGGGAATACTGTGACCGAATATTTTTCGGACGACGGCGAGCCTTCCGGCACGGCGGGTAAGCCTGCGCTGGCGGTTTTACGCGGCAGCGGACTCGGCGATGCGGTGCTGGTCATCACGCGCTATTTTGGCGGGACTTTACTCGGCACAGGCGGATTGGTCAAAGCGTATACCGAATCCGCGCAGCTGGTGGTCAACGCGGTCGGACGGGGACGCAGAGTCCTTGCGCACACGTTGATGATCGCCATCCCGTATAACTTATTAGAGCGTGTGCGGTTAATCGCGGTGCGTTTGAGCGCAGAAATACTCGGCGAAGATTTTGCTGCGGATATTACAATGACGATCCGCTTGCCTATTGATTCATTTGATGTATTCCAAAACGAGATGCGCGAACTTTCTGCGGGGAAAATACAGGCTGAGGTTATCGAAACAAAAGAGATGATCGTGCTCGCGTAATTTTTTTACACATTCTTCACATTTCCATCGCATTTTTATCACCTAATGTGACTCTTGTTTATATAGAATAGCGAACATTTAAACTAAAGGAGTAACAAGAATGTCCAAACAAAATCGAACAAAATTACTTTTAGATATTTCCACTTTTACGGCTTTTTTGATCTTGATGGATCCGCGCTCGAGTGGGATCGCCGTTCATGAATGGCTGGCAATTGCCCTTTCCGCTACTGTGATCGTCCATTTCCTTTTAAATTGGAGTTGGATCGCAGAAATGACCAAACGCGTATTTTCCAAAGGCAATACTTTAAACGGCTCGCGCGTGAATTATATTTTGAACTGGGCTTTATTTATTAACGGTATTTTGATTATGCTTTCGGGGATTATGATCTCACAATCTGTTATGCCTTCATTGGGATTTTCCCTGCCTGAAAATTTCACCTGGCGCGGATTGCACGAGTTCTCTACAAATTTGTCGATGTTACTGATGGGCTTGCACGTTGCCATGCATTGGAATTGGATCGTATCCACAGTGAAACTTATATTTAGAGGCAAAGTAATGCAGCCAGTAGTAGTAGTGGGCGTTACCATAAATGGAAAGGATATACAGGCATGAAAATATTATTCCGCATACTGGTTATTCTGGTAGTTGCTTCGTTAATCGGTGGTGCAATTTTCGCCGCAGTTAATATAGCCGGGACGCTATCTCAACGCTCTTTATCGCAGCGCGATGGACGTGATGGAGGCGAAGAGCGCGATGGAGCAAACCTGCTCTTCCTGCCCTTTGGAATGTTCCAGAATTTGGTGATCATCGCAATTATCGCAACGTTCTATTTGAATGTAAGGACTGGCCGAGACTCGGAAAACCCAGTAAATACATAAGCTGGCAAGTAAATAAAAAAATTCCACAGGACATATGCCTGTGGAATTTTTTTATTTGTTAATATTTCGAATTATATTGCCAGCGGCAATCTTATAACCATTCTTAATCCCTTGCCTTTTTCACTCTCAGCCCAAATTCTTCCTTTGTGCATTTCGATAATGGATCTTGTGATGGCAAGCCCCAGGCCGGAGCCGCCATCGTCACGTGTGCGGGATTCATCTGTGCGATAGAAGCGATCAAAGAGGCGCGTAGCTTCTTCAGGGGTGATGCCTTCGCCGTTATCTGCAATTGCGATCTCGATCTCGTCGTCGATTTGTTTTGCGGTCATTGCTACGCGTCCTTGTTCCGGCGTGTAGTGCAGCGCATTGTCGAGGATATTGGTCAGTGCCTGCGAGAAGCGCAACGGGTCAAGATTCACCTGGAGTGTAAACAGGGAAGTTTCGAGGTCGAGTGTGGCGCGTTTATTGGCAAAGGGAATCAAATAATGGGATTGGATATCACTGAGGAGCTTGTTAATCCCCACGGGTTGGAATTCCATGGAAAGTTCGCCCGCGTCGGCAAGCGATAACGTACGCAAATCATCGACCATTTTTTCGAGGCGCTCGGCTTCTTCGCGAATGATTTCAAAATTTTCAGCGGACGGGGGCAGTACGCCGTCATGCACGGCTTCGGCGTGACCGATGATCAGGCTGAGCGGTGTGCGCAGTTCATGTGCAATGTCGGCGGTCATTTGTTTGCGCAAGTCGAACGAGCGCGCAAGGTCGTTATTCATTTTGTTGAAAGATTTGGCAAGTTCACCGATCTCGTCGCGTGAACGCACGGGAACTTGCTGGTTGAATTTTCCGTTTGCGATTTCATGCGTGGCTTTCGTTAGCTCGCGGATGGGGCCTGTGATGGTACGCGAAAGGATCGCGCCCAGGGTGAATGCGAGGATGATCGTGCCGATTCCGCTGAGTAAAATGGAATCGTTGATACGATGGAGAAATTGCTCTTCAAGCGGGTTTCTATTGGGTGGGGCGTTGAACAGAAGGACGCCGACTGTTTTGTTGTTGATTAAAATTTTAGTGCCTGCGCCAAGCGCATCTGTGCTGATCTTTTCTACTGCGTAATGATTAACCCCCGCGACAAGAATATTTCCATTTACATCCGCGATCGAAAAAAACAGTGGACGATTTTGGGTGGGGTTGTCGTGGTCGCGGCTGAATATTTTTTCGACACCTTCCCATGTTTGTTTTTCCTGATAATAAGTTGTGAGCTGGCTTACCAGATCGGCTTTGTATCTATCGCTAACGAATTTATTAAATTCGCTATTGGTGGAAACGCGCGTGAATAACACAATGATGCCTGTGCTGAGTAAACTGACCACGAGGAATGCGAGAATTAATTTGGAAGTAAGTTTCATATTTTCTTTGCTCGCATTGAAAAGTCTCCTGACTTTTCAATGCAACGACTGGAGTCGTTGGACTCTGTTTTTAACCTTTGCTCAGGCGGTATCCGACACCATACATGGTTTCGACGTAATGCGGCTTGCGCGGATCAACTTCGATTTTGGCGCGCAGGTTTTTGATGTGTGTATCGATGGTGCGCTCGTAGCCTTCGTAACGCACGCCTTGAATCACATCCAGCAGATCAAGCCGCGAGAAGACTTTCCCCGGCGTAGACATTAATGCGGCGAGTAAGTCAAACTCGGAGGGGGTGAGATCCACGGAGCGGCCGCTCACGTATACTTCGCGGCTGTCGCGGTCGAGGTTGATATCTCCGACTTTGAGTGTTTTCCCTTTAGGTTCGTTTTTGCCTGCGCGCCGCAACACATTGCGTACACGCGCCATTAACTCGCGCGGCTTGAAAGGCTTGGTCACATAATCATCCGCGCCGAGTTCCAACCCGATGACCTTGTCATCATCCTCCACTTTGGCAGTGAGCATAATGATGGGCGTGTCGCTTTCGCTGCGATGCGCGCGCATGAACTCATAGCCGTTCATTTCGGGCATCATGATATCGAGAATGATCAGGTCGGGTTTTTCTTTTTGCGCGATGGGCAGGGCATCTTTGCCGTTATACGCAGTAAATACGCGGTAGCCTTCCTGCACAAGATAACTTTGCACAAGCGAGACAAGGCGTTTTTCATCGTCAATTATCAGGATGGTTTGAGGCATGATTTTTTTTCGGGTAAAAGATTGAAGGTCAAAAGTTGAAGGTTAAAGGTCATTGAGATATTATGCCATAAGGTGTGTGAAGAAATTATGCGGATTTTGTTTTTAGAACGAAAACATCCGCCTCATACGAAGCGGATGTTTGATTCTGTTTACCGATTTGATTCTACGCCTCGGGTTTTTTCTCCTCAACACTCGCAGGTTGATTTGCGACAGGAGCCGGCTGCGCTTCGCGGACAAGTTTCCAGCCGCTGTTTTTGACATACTTGTAGCCGAACCAAAGCAGCGCGCCGAGAATAAGCAGGTGGATGAGTCCGAATAGCGGTGAGCCAAATCCACCGCGCCCGCGATTAAATCCGCGATGCTGGTCAAATCCGTGGCCGAAATTGCCGTGTTGATCGAATCCTTGCATCTGCGGATTTCTTCCATTCGGCTTTTGATCAAAATTTTGGGCTTGCTGTTTAGGCGGCTGGGCTAACTTCTGCTGCATGCGAGCTTCTTGCATTTTGACAAAGGCGGGACTTTGCATCACGCCATAGCGAAAGCCCGCGCCCGCAACACCGACCAACACAACGAGGGTGAGAAGGACAGATAGTGTTATCCACAGCCATTTTTTCGTTTTCATATTTTTCTCCATTCAATAAAGTTTGATTTGAACTTTCATTATTATTTAGAAAGTTTTCTAACCCTATTTTCTCACCGGAGAGTTATACGCGGGTGAAGAAACTATGTGGAGAATGTGGGGAGGAAAATTTTGAATAGGTGATTAAGAGAACAGGTAATTAGGTGATTGGGTAAAAAAAGACACGTAAATATTTTCCATGTCTACATGTCTACATGCCCACGTGTCTTTTTACTCATACGCCAGCGTATCTCTTACTGTTAACTTTGATGCTCTTCTCGCAGGCAGCGCGCTTGCGATCGTGGCGAGAACGAGGGTGAAGATCAGCCACGCGATGATTCCTTCAACACCATAAACGGGCGGCATCGGCGCGGTGAGAATTGCCATGCCGACTCCATACGTCAGCACAGCTGTGATGGGGAAGGACAGCGCGATGCTGATCACCCAACTAATCAAGCCGACAATGACACCTTCCACGATCACGATACTTTGAATATCCCAATTGCTTGCGCCAATGGCGCGCATCACGCCGATCTCGCGCGTGCGCTCGAGCACGTTGATACTCATCGTGCCCATCAAGCCTAATCCGCCCACGACTGCGATCAGACTGGTCATCACCAGCATAAAGTAGACAAAGACATCCGTCTGCGCTTTTTGACTCTCGATGAAATCCGCGCCTAGTTGCGTGGAGCCGACCTGAATGCCGCTCTTGTTATATAGCGCCTGAATTTGATCGCTGATTCTCTTTTCCGAGGCAAGGTCGTGCTTATCGGTCAGCACGCGCACCGAGTAAACCTGTCCGGGCTTGCCAATGATGCGGCTAAGATATTCGTAATTGACATAGAGCAGCGGCGGGCTAATGTTACCCAGAATAGTATAAGTGCCAATAATGCGCCACTTCGTTTCTCTATCATTGACCTTGATCGTCATCCAATCACCAACTTTCAGGTCGGGAAAAATAGACAGCAGATGATTGCCGATCACGATTGCGTTCTCATCGCCGGTCGTCAACCAGCGACCAGATGTAATCACAGGGTCGATCAGCGTCGAGGTCGAGGGCGGCGCGACGAATTGTATCTGCGTGCCGGCCTCATCTTCATTTGTAATTAGCGTGCCGCCGTATTCAGTCCAGCCTTCCACGCCGGTAACGCCGGGAATCGTCTTGGCAAGCGCAGAGACTTCATTAAATCGATAGTAACGATCAAAGGAAATATTTACATCCGCCAGAATGTAGCCCTGAATTTCTTCAATGGCTTTATCGAACGAAGCCCACAAATTGTAGACCGCAATAAAGATGGCGCCCGCCAGCACCAGCGTAAAAAGTGTCAATACTAAACGTGCTTTACGGCGAATGGCATTTCGCAGCGACAGCCGCATCGGGCGCGGAATTAACAACGCAGCCTTGCTGACCGGTTTGTCTTTTGGTCTGGCATTGCCGCCGATGCCGTAATCACTGAGCGCTTCGCGGACTGTGACACGCACGCTATTATAGACAGGTAATATCGCCGCAAGCAATGGGACAACCAGCGCTACAAGGATTTGTTGAATGATTGCCAGCGGATAAAACGTGAATGGCAGCGGATTGAAATTTAGATAAGCCGCCATGCCATTGCCGATGGTTTGCGCGGCACTGTTTGCCAACGGTATTGCCAGCGCCAGCGCGCCCAACCCGAAGGCAAGGATCAGCACAACATACATGCTGAATATCTGGCTTGTGCCGCCGCCAATGGCTTTCATAATTCCGATCTGGCGCGTCTGCTGCGTCATCAACGCGGTAATGGTATTAACGATCAGGAAAGCGCTTAGCAATACAGTCAGATAACCGAATATACCCAGCACGAAGAACATTCCTTGCGAAATCTCCCATGCGAAGTGATGACCCGGGCGGAAGACATCCACAAAATTATTTGTTGTGCCGGCTTTTATCATGCGGTCTGACACGGCTTGCGCCACCTCAGTTACGTGATCCTGGTCCGTCGGGTTTTCAGACACGCTGATAGCCAGCGTGTTATAAAAAGAATCCCCGCCCAACCATTCCAGCGTCTTGGGCGTTACGTACGCATTAACCCTTTGCGCCAGATTATATGGAAAGCCTGATACGTCGTGAATATAACCAGCCAAAACCAATTCGCGCCTCTTGCCATCCGTCATTTCGATGATGAGCGTATCCCCGATTTTATAGCCAAGTGAAGCAGCAGAATAATCGATCAACACTTGCTTATCACTAAACACAGGCAGGTTTGATTCGCCCGTGATAGGCTTAAGCATATTTAAGGTTAGTGTTTTTGGATCCTCAAGTGCGCTGAAGATAATCTGAATCGGCTCTTCTTCCTCAGAGTGGATCATCTGCGCGCTTAACGTGCTGCGACCTTCAACTGCGTCCACACCCGGGATCGTGCGCGCGATATTCACCATATCGTCATTCAGTGGATAAGCATAGACCGTCGCTTCAGACGGATTGGCTGAGAGATAATCACTGTCCATACTTTCGTTCATGTACAGTCCCAGATTAACGGTGAAGCCCACCGCAAACGTGCCAACCGCGATGGTTACCATGGTGAGGATGCTGCGGCCTTTGCTGCCCCATAGGTCTGCCCATACTTTTTTCCAGCGGCTGCTCATTGAGGGTTTTCCTTTTTGATATCGGAAAACAACGCGCCGATAGCTTCCCGCTTTTTGAGATTTTCTTCCTCGTGTTTATCCGCCATTTGATGTAACGCATCACGCGTCACCTCGGATTGGTTCAGCAATTCGCTGAGTTGGTCATACCCCAAGCGCAGCACTTCCACGGCATTGCTCTCCGAGGCGCGCACAGACGCCGAGCGTTTATGCGCGTGGAAGAAAGCCATCTCACCGAAAAATTTTCCGGGTCCCAATTGCAGCGCAACCACATCCGATTGATTCGGACGCGGCAACACAATTTCCACCGTTCCTTTTGAAACGATGTAAAACGCATCTGCATTTGTGCCTTCGGCAAAGATCATTGCGCCGGCTTCATATGTTTGTGCTTTTGCATTGCGTGTTGCCCATAACAATTGTTCCTGAGTCAGTGTTGGCATTGCCTGCGCTACATATTCGTTGACAATCTCGCCATCGGTGATGAGCGCGGTGCGATGTGTGCGCTTCGCCAATGCGCTGTCATGCGTGACGATGATAATAGTCTTACCTTGCGCGACGAGGTCATTGAAAAGCGTGAACACATCCTCAGCGGTTTTCGAGTCGAGATTGCCCGTCGGTTCATCCGCAATGATCACGGGCGGATCGTTCGCCAGCGCGCGCGCAATCGCCACGCGCTGCTGTTGTCCGCCTGAAAGCGCGGTGGGAAGTTTATAAGCGTGGTCAGCCAGATCCACCAGTTCAAGCAATTGCATGGCGCGTTTCTCGCGCTCGCGCATCGGATACGTGCGGCAGAAATCCATCGGCAGCATAATATTCTCGATGACGGAGATCGTCGGCAACAGTTGAAAGAATTGGAACACGACTCCCAAATTCAATCCACGCCAGCGCGCCATTTTATTTTCGTTAAGTCCATGCACCGCCGTGTTGTTGACGAAGACCTCGCCGTCTGTGGGGCGGTCAATACCGGTGATCATATTCAACAGCGTGGATTTTCCACTCCCCGATTTGCCGATGATGCTGACAAACTCGCCCGCATTGATCTGCAAGTCAACATCTTTCAACGCGTGATAATCGCCGACGGCGGTTTTGTAATATTTATTCACGCCGCGCAGGTCAATCATCGGGTGATCGGTTTCCGGTGGAGTATTATTTGTTTTTTGGAAGAACGCCATTTCATTCACCTTATAAGTGCGCCGCATTTTATTTTGCGGCGCACTTATTACCTATTTGGAGAAACTAACTTCAGCTGTCATGCCCCAGCGCATGGCGGGATCGATTTCCGTCAAAAGCACAGTCACTTCGTAAACGATGTCACCTTGCGATTCGGAATAATTTTGCGCGATGCTTAACACATTGCCATTCAATTCAACCTCAGGGAGCGCATCCAACTTGACCGTTACGCTTTGACCTTCTTTGATGTTGACCACATCGATCTCGGTCAGGTCTGTGGTTTTCACGACCCAATGAGATGTATCCGCAATGGTCAGGACTTTTTGTCCCGAAGCCGCGAACTCGCCAACTTTGAGGTTGAGGTCAGTGATCACGCCGGGGAAAGGCGCGCGTATTTCCGCGTTCGCCAATGTGGCGCGCACGCCCGCTGTATCCTCTGCAAACTTGGGATCGTTGAGCGCGTCATAATCCTTTTGGGCTTGCGCAAGTTTTGATTGCGCTGTGCTGAAATTAGATTCGCGTTCCATCCATTGAATGGCTTTGCGATAATCCGCCCAGGCGTCATCCAGTTTCTTTTTATATATCTTTGCAGTATTTCGATAAACTTGACCGTTCTTTTCCGCCTGGGTTAACTCAAGGTTTTTATCATTAATATTTTTATACGGTTCGAAGTCTTTACGAGCCTTGTTCAATTTTTCCAGCGTGACCTTGAGCGCCTCTGCGGGCGTCATGCCGGAAAAATCGGTGGGGATATCAAAGTTGTCGAGCTCGTATTGTGTATCGCGCACTTCCTGATACGCGGAGGTTAATTCCTGCACGGCTTTTATCTGCGCATCTTCAAGTGACTGCGCTTCGTTGGCTTCCAAACGCGCAATGACATCACCCGCCGCGACTTTATCTCCCTCGGCAGGCAATACCTCGCTCACCAATCCGCTTGCATTCAAAGCGAGTTCCGCATAGTGGATCGGCTCCAGCCGTCCTTCGGTGACGATGGTATTATCCGCAACAACAGTTGAGACTTGTGTGGCTTCCGGGGCGGCAGTTGCGCTGCTGCAAGCCGCAATGGATAGGGCAAAAAATAAAAATGCGATTATCTTTATAGATTTCATGGTCGGTTTTCCTCTGCTTTATTATCCCGCTTGCGGGATCGATTTTCAAGTGGGTATACGTAATAAATTTGTTTCGGTTGTATTAGACTTTATCGGAAATAACATACAAGCACCGTCCTGAAGGTTTATTTCAAGTAATTTGAGTGTCTGCTGGCAACCTGCGGGACGTTTTTTCTAATTAGCGCTAAGGCTCTTATTCTTTGTAGTAATTGCCATCGGAAAATAGCCCAGCAATTCTCAGCATGTCATTGCAAGCGCGCTTTGCGAAGCAATCTCCTCACCAAAACAGGAGATTGCTTCGTCGGGAAAAGCATCCTCCTCGCAATGACATATTCATATTGAGAATTGCTGGAAAATAGCACAAAGAAAGAAAACAATGGTAAAATGACCGCCGTCTTGGGGAATCGTACAACGGCAGTACACATCCCTCTGGAGGATGGTATCTTGGTTCGAATCCAGGTTCCCCAGCTAGACCCGCTAGAAATAGCGGGTCTTTGCTTTAATTATCGTTTACTTTATTATTATTGCCAATCACAAAATTCCCATTCATATTGCCGCCGATGGAGATTTTTCCCACTGCGGTGCTGTTATTGGTTGCCACCACGCCGTCACCGTTGATGTTGATGGCGGAGTCTTTTTTTGCTTCTTCAATCAAGTCGGCTAACTGGCTGGCGAAATCCTGATCTTTTTCAAATGCTTTTTGCAGTTGCTTCTTGAAAAACACTTCGTTATCGGCATCCTCCGGGTTTTTGGCAAGGTCGCTTGCCGCTTCGGTGATGCTGGATTTGTTTGCGATGGCACTCCAAACCTTGCCAACTGCCTGAGGCAATTGTTCAGCGATTTTATCCAATGCCTTTTCTCCCGCTTTTTTGATAAAAGGCGCAAGCAAGGCTGTGGCGGCGGCTGCGAGGGTAATCGGGTCCATGGTTTTTCTCTCCTTTTTAGTTGCGGGTTTTTCGTTCGGTCGCGCGTCAGCAGTCGCTTCAGGCGTGTTCTGCATCCGCTTTACTATAGCATCATATAATGTGCTGAAATTAGAATCCTGATGCATTTCTGGAGTCAATGTGTTCATCTCGCTGAGAATGGCGATCAGGTCTGAAATTTTGTCTCTGATATGGTCGTAAAGATTAAGTTTTGCGTAAATTCCACCCAGGTTTGTCGGATCAACACCTTTGATGCCGTCCTTGATTTCTTGAATTTGCTGCTCCCAGTATTTTATATATTCCAGCTGTCTGGCCGCTTTATAAATATTAGCATCGGCAAGGATAACAGGGAAAATCCGGTCTTGAAATTGTTTATTCTCTGCAATCTCAACCAACTCAAACATGCAATTTTCCGAGCGCAAATATTTATCGCTGATCACTACGATCACACAGTTGCCCTGCCCGATACGCTCCATGAATTCCTTGATGGAACCCTTGTAACCCAGGTCGCGTTTATCGCGCGTGATCTTGATCCCGCGCTTTTGTAAAGCCTGGTCAATTTGATTGACAATTTTTTCGCGCTCATCGCCCCACGCATAGGATATGAAAATGGTTTGTTCGTATTCCTGCATTGTGATCATCCTTCTTGTTAGTTTCTAATTTACAGTCCCATAAATTCGATGCAATCATCAGATCAATTGTAACGCTTAGAGACTGTTTAGCGAACAACCAATGTGCGTCTCTTTTCCAAAAACCATTATTGGGACGCAGAAAAACGCTGATTCAAAAGAATGTATCCGCGTTTTTCTGCGTTCATCTGCATCCAAAAATATTGGATAGGCGCGTCAAAGGTATTTCAATTTCTGGCGGTTCGAATCCATTGCCCCCAAATAAAGAGCCTCCGCAGGAAGTTCGCGGAGGCTCTTTATTTTATTAACTTGATTGTTATGGTACGTAGTATTGAATGTTCAACTGCGGACGTCTTGCAGCAATGGCACTGCCGCTATAGAACTTGATGTAGTTCGCGAGGAAGTTGTTGTTATCATCCAGTTTGAAGCGCAGCCGGAATTGTGTCGCGCCGGTCGTGTTGATATAGGCGCTTCCTATTGTGGCGTTGTACCAGCCATTAACAGGCGTGTTGTTAAATTTGGCAATGTTCTGGATCCCTGCCGCTTGGAAATCACCGATAGATAATGTGGGGGTTCCAAAGCCCGGCTTTTTCGTATCTATAAACAAGCCGCCAAATTTGGTGAACAGATTGATATTCCCTGCCTGCCCCATTTTCTTGATATTAAGCGTGGCAGAAGTGACGACTGCTCCGGCTGGCAGGCTGGTGTCAAAATGCAGAATTCCCAGGTATTGTTTGTTGTTTGCGTTATCGCCGATACTGAAAGTGCTGGCAGTCGAGTTCTTTGTGCCGCCTTTATTGGTTTTTTCTCCCGATTCCAATACCCAGCCATCGTTGGCAGCAATTGAACTGAGGGCGGCGGTTTGATTAATAGTGCAATCCTGAACCACGCCGGTATCAAGTATTATATCGTCGGAGAGGGTATCATCATCCCCTTCACCGGTTTCGATGGTTGTTTGATTACCATGATCCCAACGCCATATTTCTATGGTTATAGGTGTTTCAGGGGTTTGGGTTGTTTTAAAGAAGAAGTACACTGTGAACGGGTTGCCGCCATTAACCAGACTTGTCCCATCCCCAGCACCAATACGCGCAGAAGGATCAATTCCGACTGTTGCGGTTACCGGGATACTGGATACGCCAAGCTCAAGCCAAAAATCAGGGGATGCGTCTAAGGCTGGCGGGGGGTTATCACTTAACCAAGTATGCTGGGCGGTTATGCTGATGCCATCTTTGCAGTATAGCGGATCGACCTCCCAATAATTATCATCAAGATGGCCGCCGAAAGAGATCTTTGCTGCTTCAGCCACGTTGAATTGAGAGAAAAACAGGACAATCACCGCTAATACAGTCAGTGATTTAAAAAAATTATTGCGATACATAGTTTTCTCCTTGTTGGAAATACTTTTAATGAGTCACCTTACGCAATGTCGTTCTCCCGAAAGTACATCGGGACGATGTGAGCGGAGCGAAGAACCACTACGATTATCTCAGAGACCCTCACCTGCACTGCAACAAACGCAGTGCGGCGCAAGTGTCGCTACCGCTCAGGGAGACATGAAAAGACAAAAACTGCGTAAGGTGAGTTAATGAAACAGAACTCAAATTTGGAAAAATTTGATATGGCCTGACTGGAAAGTATGAGGTGGTAATATTATTTGTCTTGTTTTACCTTTATAAAATCTATAATTGCTCTATATTGAATATGTCTATATTAGACAATTCGGGCCTTTATACTTACAATAAGCTTGCAATATAATAACATTTTCAATAAGCAGAGTCAACAACGGATCCCAGCAATTCTCAGTATGAATATGTCATTGCGAGGAGGGTGCTTTTCCCGACGAAGCAATTTCCTGTTTTGTCGAGGAGATTGCTTCGCACACCGCCCTGTGTTCGGTGCAGGGAAGTGCGCTCGCAATGACATATTGAGAATTGCTGACGGATTCCAGCAATCCCCTATACGAGTTTTTATTAATCTTTCGGCTTCGCAAATCAGGCAGATTTTTAAAGACTTTTGCAAGAGGTCTAATGGGAGGTTCGCTTTCCATAACAAATGTAAAAATTATTGGCAGATTTTGCTAAAATAAAGGTATCATCTCAATAAATCGGGGATGAGCAGGAAATTATTGAATCCCCCCCGGAACAAAGATAAACGAGTAAACTAACACCAGCATGATTGACGATATTGAACTCAAC
>VFKN01000121.1 GCA_009885525.1 Anaerolineaceae bacterium
AATGTTTTACAAAATGGCGGCTACGATCCTAAAAAATATACGGGCTTTGCTTTCGGCATGGGACCTGAACGTCAGCTCATGCTAAGAAACAAAATTAACGACATCCGTTATTTTTGGGGTAACGATGTGAGGTTTTTGGAGCAGTTTTAGGAAGAGAAGAGAGAACAGAGAGTAGAGAATAGTAAAAAAGGAAAAGCGGAGAGCAGTATGAGTGTTGAAGGATTGAAGAGGTTGCAGGTTTGGGTGAGGGCAAAGGATTTTGCTCTGAAGATTTACAAGGAAGTTTTGCCCATGCTTCCCAGCGAAGAAAAATGGAACTTGAACCAGCAGCTGCGCCGTTCATCTTTGAGCATTTCTGCAAATAGTGCAGAAGGCTATGGCAGATTTTATTATCAAGATAATGTGCGGTTTTGTTATATTGCCCGCGGTTCTTTGGATGAAACATTAAGTCATTTGACCTTTGCTTTTGAAATGAAATTTATTTTGGAAGAAACTTATAAGCATTTCCAAAAGGAAGGCGATGAGATAGATAAAATGTTGAACGGCTACATTGGCTATCTCAAAAAAAGCAAGCAAGGCATTAATGAACCCGGCGCAAACCTTGCTATAAGCGAAGAAGCGCCCGCCTATATTACCGACACCTTCGAAGCCTCGTCTGAAGACACTACTGCTCTCTAATTAGCTATTCTCTATTCTCTTTTCTCTACACAAGGAGCACTTTATATGAAACTACCTCTATCATGGTTAAAAGATTTTATTGATCTCGACGGATTGACCGTTGAAGATATTGCGCGCAAATTGACGCTTTCTGGTTTGGAAGTAGATGAGATTTTATATACTGGTTTGCCCATGCCTGTTTACGCGGAAGGTGCGAAGCATGAATTCAAGACCAACGGTTTCGCGTGGGACAAAGAAAAAATTGTCGTCGCTGAAATTCGTGAAGTGAAGGCGCATCCCAACGCGGATAAATTGACTCTGCTTGATTTGTTCGATGGTCAGCAGGAGCAGGTTGTTCTCACCGGCGCGCCGAATATTTTCCACTTGAAGGGCGCGGGTAAATTGGAGAAGCCGATCAAGGTTGCGTATGCAAAAGAAGGCGCAACGCTTTATGACGGTCACGCCGAAGGGCAGCAGTTGATGACGCTCAAACGCGCAAAAATTCGCGGCATCGATTCGTACTCGATGGTCTGCTCCGAAAAGGAACTCGGCATCACCGATGAAAGCGACGGCATTATCATCCTCGACGACGATGCACCTGTCGGTATGCCGCTCGCCGATTATATGGGCGACGCCGTTTTGGATATTTCCATTTTGCCGAACATGGCGCGTAATGCAAACGTGATCGGGATTGCACGTGAATTGGCGGCGTTGACGGGACGGAAGTTGAAAGTTGAAAGTTCAAAGTTGCAGGTTCAACCTTCAACCTTAAACCTGCAACCTGTAACCGACCTCGTTGAAATTGAAATTACCAATCCCGAACTCAATCCGCGCTTCGTGGTGGGGTTGATCCGCGATGTGGAAATTAAACCCAGTCCGTATCAAATTCAGCGCAGACTTAAACTCGCGGGTGTGCGTCCCATCAACAACATCGTGGATGCGACCAATTATTCGATGTTCGAACTCGGCGAGCCGCTCCACGCATTTGATTATGATGTTTTGAAATCACGCGCTGGCGATAAGAAAATAAAGATCATCACCCGCGCCGCAAAAGATGGCGAGAAACTCACCACGCTCGATGGAAACGAACGCACGCTCACTGCGATGAATGTATTGGTTTGCGATGAAAAAGGTTCGCTCTCGCTGGCCGGTGTGATGGGCGGCTCTGAATCTGAAGTGACCGCGAATACCAAAAATGTTTTACTCGAAGGTGCGGCGTGGAACTTCATCAACATCCGCAGAACTGCCAAGCAGCACAATTTGCCATCCGAAGCATCGTTCCGCTTTTCGCGCGGCGTGCATCCCGCAATGGCGGATCAAGGCGTGCAACTCGGTTTGAAATACATGACGCAATGGGCAGGCGGCAAGATCGCAGCCGGACTTGTGGATATGTATCCGCTTAAACCAAATGATTCTGTGATCGAAGTTACATCCAAAGATGTAAAAAGATTATTAGGTATTGAACTCACACTTGAACAGATCGCCGAATTTCTTGCGCGCGTTGAATTCAAATGCGAAATTACCAATAACAAATTACAAATCACTACGCCTCCCTATCGCATGGACATCGGCGAAGGCGTTGTCGGTCTCGCGGATATTCTCGAAGAAGTTGCGCGCATCTATGGTTACGAAAATATCCCGACTACAACAATGGCAGATGCGCTTCCTCCGCAAAAAGGAAATCCCGTTCACGAATGGGAAGAGCATTTGCGCGACCTGCTCGTTGCAATCGGCTTGCAGGAAGTTGTCACCTATCGCATGACTTCGCCCGAACGTGAAGCGCGTCTCAACGCTCAATCGGGGGCTCAGTCCCCGATTGAGCGGAGTTATGTCCGCATCGCGAATCCGATTGCGCCGGAACGCAGTGTGCTGCGAAAAAGTTTGATCACATCCGTTTTGGAAGTTGCTGAGAAAAACGCCAAAGCAGAATCGATTGCGATGTTTGAAGTCGGCTCGGTCTTCGAGCCTAACGGAAATGATCTGCCCTTCGAGCCGCGCAAACTCGCCATCGTGATGACCGGCGCGCGGCTTGCTTCTGCGTGGGACGTAAAGGATTCCCCCACGTATGATTTCTTCGACCTGAAAGGACGCATCGAACTTGCCCTAAGCGGATTGCGCCTTACGGATGTTTCCTACACCCCAGTAGAATCTGTTCCGTACCTGCATCCCGGCAAAGCTGCGGAAGTTAAAGTCAGCGGCAAAGTTGTCGGCATATTCGGTGAATTGCACCCGCTGGTGAAAGAAAAATTCGAGTTTGGAAATTCTCCTGTCATCGTTGCGGAATTCGACCTTGAGTTGATGCGCGCATTGACTCCCACCTACGGAATCAAATCCGTACCTGAGGTGCCGCCCATGTACGAAGACATCGCCATCATCGTGGACGACTCGGTCACCGCGGCAGTAGTCGAATCATTCATCCGCCAGACCGGCGGCAAGACCGTCACCGATGTGCGCTTGTTCGATGTTTATAAAGATGAAAAGATTGGCGAAGGTAAAAAATCATTGGCGTACAGCCTGACGTATCAAGCAGAAAAAACAATGACAGATACAGATGCCGCCGCGATCAGAAATAAAATTGTGAAGCGCTTGGAGCGCGAAGTCGGCGCGAAGTTGAGAGGATAATGTAACAAATGGGATGCAAAAAAACTTGCCTCCCATTTTTATTGGTTGTATACTCAATTCAAATCTATTTTAAGGAGATGAATTTATGGATAGCAAAACAAAAGGCATTGTCGCTACAATTGCCGCAGTTGTTCTTTGTGGGTGTCCAGGCTTGTTTATGTGTTTTTTTGGCGCGATGTCTGTGTTTGTGAGTATGGTACCGGGAGCAGATATTAACGTAGGCGGAAGCAGCGATCCTGCTGCCGCTACCGCTATGGGCTTTGTTTTCTTGTGTCTGTCGCTTATTTTTATTGTGATCCCCATTGCCGTTGGCTTCTTCACTTTGCGCAAGAAACCAGAAGACATCGTTAGTAATGAGCCTCTTCCGCCTGTTTCGTAGGCAAAAAAAATCCTCCGGGCATTGCCCGGAGGATTTTTTATTACTTGACCTTGATGGTCAGACTCACTTTGCAGAATTCTTTTTTGCCTATTCCTATCGCCCATGTCGTTGAGTATTTTCCGATCGCTGCCGGAGCGGCCATGTCCACAACGATATCGATGCCTTTGTCTGGGGGGACATCTTTAGGAAGATCGTACGCAGGTTGCTTATGCAGCTTTGCTCCGCTTTTATAATGATAATCCGCATTGTTTGAATCCCAAACTAGGGTGCCAGTGTTCTTCACCTGCCAGTGCATGGAGAAGAGCGCATTTGTTCCGATTATGCTGTTATCCTCCGGGCTTTGTGAGACAAGTGTGCATTCATAATTGCCGGCTGGCTGCTTTGTGGGCGTAATGGTGTTGGATGCCGTCGGCGAAAAAAGTATAAATACAAATGTATTCGTCGGCGTGGGTGTTTCGCTGGGCGTTCTTGTCGGCGTGAATGTAAAAGTGGGCGTGGATGTTGGCGTTGTAAAAAGCCCGGTTTGTGTTGCTGCCGCGTTGACGGTCTCTACGATGGATGTGCTGATCGAGTTCGGGTCAAAGGTAGGGATTGGCGTGGAGGCAGGCGCGAGCGTAGGTACACAGGCAAGGATGATGGCTGTTGCCACTAATAGGAAGATCACGTTTTTTTGAGCGCGCCGTATCATGGTTACACTCTACTGTTTTTGCACAAAAATGGAAGTGTATGGATTACATAGCTTGTTGCCTAAAACAATCAATGTCCATCTCATTGTAAATTGTTCTTTATCCAAACCCTTAACCTCAGGCGCAACGACTTCGATGCGAAGTTTAAATTTATCCCCCGGTTCAACAGCATGACCTAAAACAAATCCGGATGTGGGGGAATAATTGGTGTAATCACGAAATACGAAATAGGCATCCGCTGGGATTGTTTTCGTGCCGGTGTTTTTGAGCGTCCACTCTACATCGTATGAATCGCCGGGTTTCCAAATACGGTCGCCGTCGGCGGGTTGTGTAAATACAATATCGCAGTCGTATTGTGGTGAACCCGCGCCGCCGCTGCCTAAACCGCCACCGCCGCTGCCTCCACTTCCGCCGCCGCTTGGTCTATTGGTGGCAGTTGAAACAACAAATGGAGTAAAAGTGGGAAGTGAGAAAGGTGTGGCTGAAGGCGTGGCGGTTGCCTGCGCTTCCATGGTTTGAGCGACAAAGGTTCCGACTTGATTCTGCGCCTCGACTGTTTGCGCTACCGATGTATTGATCTGCGATTGAATGTCGCTTGCGCTTTGCGCATTTTGTGCCGGCTGCTGCGCTGCGGGCTGTACAACAGCGGGAACACACGCGCCCAGAAATAACGCAAGGGTTAATAAGATCATAATGACTCGAATTGATTTAAACATTTTTTCTCCTTCTTGCTTGTTATATGAAAGTGCGTCGCATCTTGCTGGTAGGGATGTCTTTACAAGTAGATTTTACCCGTTTATCGGAAAATTCCAACCTTCTAGTGCGACGCACTTTTTATTATTTGGCTAAATCATCACTCGTGCCGATGCCGAGCGGCTTCCACTTATTCTCATCTCTTAAGCGATGCTGAACACCGTCGCGGTTATGCAGGTGGTCGAAACCTTCGGGTTTGATGAACAACTCTTCGCCGTCAAGCAAACCTGTCAAGCCGGTTTGGCCGGGTTCAGGGCGCTTGCTCTGGCAGAATTTACATGTCTTCGGGTCATGTGACTTGTACTCGGTCGGCTCTTCATATGTAGTGACAAAGCCTTCATAGTTGCGCACGATCACCTTATGATCCGACATGCTCAGCATGTAATTCGGCATGACGGGAATTTTGCCGCCGCCGCCGGGCGCATCCACGATGAATTGGGGGACGGCGTAACCGGAGGTATGTCCGCGCAGACCTTCGATGATCTCGATGCCTTTCGCGACCGGCGTGCGGAAATGTCCCGAGCCTTCGACCAGATCGCATTGATAGAGGTAATACGGGCGCACGCGGATGCGCGTCAACTTCTGGACGAGCTCGCGCTGCATGTGCACGCAGTCATTTACGCCAGCCAACAAAACAGATTGATTGCCGAGTGGAATTCCCGCGCGGCTCATACGGTCACAGGCTTCGGCGAGTTCCAATGAAATTTCGTTGGGATGATTGACGTGAATGTTCAACCACAGCGGATGGAACTTGGCGAGCATGTCGCATAATTCCTGCGTGATGCGCATGGGCATAAAGACCGGCACGCGCGATCCGATGCGGACAATTTCAATGTGCGGAATTTCGCGCAGGCGGGTGAGCAACTCTTCCAAAATTTTTGGCGCGAGCACCAGCGGATCACCACCGGAGAGCAGCACGTCGCGCACTTGCGGCGTGCGCTTGAGGTAATCAATCTGTGCCTCGAAATCCTGGCGGTTGAAAGTTTGTCCCGGGTCGCCGACGATGCGTGAGCGCGTGCAATATCTACAATATGAAGCGCACTGAGTTGTGACCAGCATCAGCACGCGGTCGGGATAGCGATGGACGAGTCCCGGCACGGGCGAGTGGCGGTCTTCCGCGAGTGAATCTTCCATCATCGAAGTGAACGCGTTCAATTCCTCCGAGACGGGGATGATCTGTTTACGGACGGGGTCATTCGGGTCTTCGGGGTCGATCAGCGAAATAAAGTAGGGCGTCACATCCACGCGGAATAAACCTTGCGTTTGCAAAGCCTTGCGTTCGCTTTCAGTGAGCGTTAAAACTTTTTCGATATCTTCCGCTGAATTCAAGCGGTGACTTAGCTGCCAGCGCCAATCGTTCCACTTTTCAGCGGGAACATCGGCGTAAATTGGTGCGCGTTTTGAAACTAATGGGGTGGGCATTTTTTCCTCCGGGATTAAATGTAGTGCGGCATTTATGCCGCATCAGGGCGGCGAGACGTTTCGCAGTCTCGCGCTGTAACTGTGATTAACGTTAAAGGGCGCGAGTTTGCGCGCGTGGAGGGTCGTGGTCGGGACGGAAAAATCCTGCAAATTTTAAAAGCACGTTGGAATTGTAAAAGCAAAACTAATGCGGGTCAATGATGGTAGCGACAAGTCTTAAGACTTGTCGCTACTGTATAATCAAACTTATGGATAAAACAGTGATCGTGATCGTGATCGGCGGCGGACCTGCGGGTTTGATGGCGGCAGAGATTTTGAGTCAGCACGGGGTGAAGGTGGATGTATATGATTCCATGTCTTCGCTGGGACGTAAATTTTTATTGGCGGGCAAAGGCGGATTGAATCTTACGCATTCGGAATCTTTTGAAAAATTTATAACACGCTATGGAAATCGGCGCGACAAGATCGAACCGCTGCTAAAAGAATTCGGCGCGGATAATTTGCGCGAGTGGGCGCGCGGACTTGGCGTTGAAACTTTTGTCGGCACATCCGGCAGAGTCTTTCCGGTTGAGATGAAAGCCAGTCCGCTGCTGCGCGCGTGGTTGAAGCGCCTGGATGAAGCGGGCGTTCAATTTCATCTGCGCCATAAATGGAAGGGGTTTGCAGTCATGGCGCAAGGCAGCGTCCTCGCCGCCGGGGACGGCGACGAGAGCAAGGGATTGAGCATGATATTTGAAACGCCCGACGGCGAGAAAGTTGTCAAGGCAGATGTGGTGATTTTAGCGCTCGGCGGCGGCAGCTGGGCGCGACTCGGTTCGGATGGCGAGTGGACTGGCGCGCTGCGTCAGATCGGTGCGGAGGTTGCCGCGCTGCGACCCTCGAACTGCGGATTCGATGTTTCGTGGAGCGATCATCTCCGCGCAAAGTTTGACGGGAGTCCGCTTAAGTCGGTCGCATTATCATTTAAAGAATTTCGTCAGCAGGGCGAATTTATCATTACGAAAGAGGGCGTGCAGGGAAGTTTGATCTACGCGGCTTCGGCGCTGATCCGCGATGAGATCGAAGCGAAAGGCGGCGCGGTGATTCATCTTGACTTTGCGCCCGACAAAACCAAAGAGCAGATCATCGAAAAATTATCCAGGCCGCGCGGATCGCGTTCCATGGCGAGTCATTTGGAAAAGACGCTCGGCTTGAAAGGCGTGAAGGTTGCGCTGCTGCATGAATTTGTAGCCAAGGATGATTTTGTAAACACGGAAAAACTCGCCGCGTTTATCAAAGCCTTGCCGATTCCTTTAATCGCGCCGCGCCCATTGGATGAAGCCATCAGCAGCGCCGGCGGTGTAACCTTTGAGTCGCTGGATGAAAATCTTATGCTAAAAAAATTTCCCGGCGTTTTTTGCGCAGGTGAAATGCTCGATTGGGAAGCGCCCACCGGCGGATATTTGTTGACCGCTTGTTTTGCAAGTGGAAGGGTGGCGGCGTTGGGTGCGTTGAGGCGGTTGGATGAAAATAATTAAGGCTCTCCCGTTTCGAGCGAGATTCATCCCCAGATTTCACAGATTTTTAAAATCAAATCTGCGTAATCTGTGAAATCTGCGGATAAGTTTTTGTTCTTTCCCGTTAAAAATAGTCAGCCTAATTTAAGTGAAAACGGGCATGGAGCGCGGCGGGCATTTCGGATTGCGGATCATGTTTGAACGCGCGCATGAGATTGGCGCGCAGGTTGATATAAAATCAAATTTAGGATCGGGCACTCAAATTATTGTTAGCATGGATGTATAGGAGTCATAGAAATGCGAATATTGGTAGTTGATGATCATTCTCTTTTTCGTGACGGAATTATCAGTTTGTTGGAATCAGGTGGACATACAGTGATTGGTCAGGGAGGCACTGGCGAAGAGGCTGTTGAACAGGCATTGGCTTTACTTCCTGACCTGGTTCTTATGGATATTCACATGCTGGGCATGAGCGGACTGGAAGCGCTAAAAGCGATCAAAGCGCAGCGCCCGGATATTAAAGTGGTGATATTAACTGTTTCTGAAGATGATAAGGATATTTTAGGGGCGATCCGCTCCGATGCAAACGGCTATCTTTTAAAACACATTAGTTCCGCCGAACTCTTCAAACTTCTTGAAAATCTGGAGCGCGGCGAAGCGGCTATTTCGCCTTCCGTTGCCATGCGTTTATTTAAACACGTCAACCAGACTGGCGGCGCGAGCGCTGAAAAATCACCGCTGAGCGAAAAGGAAGTGGAAGTGTTGAAATTAATTTCGACGGGCAAATCCAACCGTGACATTGCAGCCGATCTGTCGGTTAGCGAAAATACGATTAAGTTTCATATCAAAAACATCCTGCATAAGTTAGCGGTGACCAATCGAAAAGAAGCGGTAGCCTATGCCACACAACGCGGATTAATATAGCGTAGGACAAATGTAATAAATCAGGGCGTCAAATGTAACCCGCCTCCCTACCCGAAAGGGTAGGCGATTTTCTTTTAAAACTACCCGTATATAATGACAATACTACTCAATGTCATATTGTAATTAATCCAAAACATTGTTATATTTTACACAATGTTCTCATCAGGAATTAATAATATGCAGGAAGGCGGTGCGTATGATGAAGATGATTGTTGTTATTGGCAAATCACTTTTGACACAGGGAATTTTTTCTTATTTAAACGCGCACATGAGTCAAGCGCAAATATATGCGCTCGATGCTTCCAGCATGGACGCATTTGAGCAACTTAAAAATCTGCAACCGGATGTCATCATCCTTGAAACAGAATATTTGTGGACAAATCCGCGCTTCCCGTTTATGAGCTCGCTTAGATTTTTCCCGCGTCTCACCATTCTTGAATTACGTTCTGATTCTGCCGAAGTCAATATTATCCAAATGGAACAACGGAAACCCGCCAACCTTGAAGAAATGGTTTCCTTCCTGAATATTAATGAAACAGCATTTCCCAATCCTATTTTGTTACAGGCTGTGTAATAACCTATGTCAACTAAAACTGTTTTCCGCCTTTTGCTTCTAAGTCTCCCTTTGGCCGTGGGAATTATTTTAATGGGAGGGCGCGTAACCTCCGCGCTTGCCGATGGCTCTTCCATTCAGGCTGCCGCCACCGCCTCTCCAACTCCCACCGAAATTGCCACCGCCACCCCAACGGTGCTGCCCACCCCGGCTTCTCCGCATGATGACGCGAATGCCAATTGTATGATGTGCCATGGCAACCCCGATTTTCATGGAACCTTCGCAAGCAATGAGTCGATTTCGCTATCCGTTGACGAAAACGATTTGCATTCGTCCGTTCATGGGGATGCCGGGCTCAACTGTGTAGCCTGTCATACCAACGTTTCAAGTTATCCTCACAGTACAAAGAGCCAGATCAATTGTACTGAATGCCACCCGCAACTGGGCAGTGATATGGAAACAAAATACACTGCGCTGGTTGTGGAAATGCCCTACCCGGATAAGCGCACCATGGTGCTTGAGATCAATGATAAATGCCGCGCCTGCCATGATGAAGAGTACAAAAGCACAGCAGGCAGCGCCCACGAAAAAGTTTTTGAAAGCGGAAATGTGAATGCGCCCTTGTGCGTGGATTGTCATGGCGGGCATAATGTCGTTAAGCCTGGAACGCCGCGCACAACCATTGTTGATATTTGCGGCAAGTGCCATTCTGCTGTTAAGACTTCGTATAGCGTCAGCGTGCATGGCGAGACCTTGATCCAGGATCCGACAAACCCGGATGTTCCCACTTGTATTAGCTGTCACGGCGTCCATAGCGTGCGCGGCCCTCGCGAGGTCACCTTCCGCGGCGACAGCATCGAGATATGCGGCAAATGCCATGAGAACAAAGATTTAATGAGCAAGTATGGAATATCCACAGATGTCTTTGATACCTATCTCAATGATTATCACGGACGCACTGTCAGCCTTTTCCAGGAAGCGGGAAAGACTTCCAGTAATAAAGCCACTTGTTACGACTGCCACGGTATTCATAACATTCGGCGTCCTAACGACTCGCTTTCCTCTGTTTACCCGGCTAATCTTCAACATACCTGTCAGCAATGTCATGAGGAAGCCAGCATTCGCTTCCCGGCGGCCTGGTTGAGTCACAGTGAAGTCAGCTGGGAAAAAACCCCGTTATTGTTTGCCGTGAAAATTGCTTATATCTGGCTGCTTATCCCGGGCACCATGGGGGCCTTCATTATTTATATTGCCCTGGACGCGCGACGCCGTTGGTTGGACAAGCGCCATATTGTGTCGCAAGCATTTATTGAGGAGGACGACGATGAGTACGAATTTGAAAAATAAAAAAAATCTAACCACCGCAGCGGATGAAGATATGATCGCGCGCGCGCGCGCGCTTGCCCGCGCCCGCCGGATCGCCAGGGCAAAGGAACTCGCATCCCGCATCAGACCACAGGTGAACGGTACGGTACGCGTTCTGCGATTTAGTTTGAAGGAACGCATCCAGCATTTTATTTTGATATTTTCCTTTACCACGCTCGGCTTTACCGGCTTAATGCAAACCTTTAGCGCATGGCTCCCGATCGCATGGGTCATCAATGTATTGTTGGGCGGCGTAGACACACTGCGCGTTATCCATCATCTCGCCGCATTTGCATTCGCGGCGCAAACGATCGTGCACGGTTTCGATATTCTCGTTCACTGGTTTGTAAAGCGAGACCTGGGAAGCATGTTCCCCGCCTGGAGTGACTTGACAGGTTTAATCGGGATGTTGAAATATAACCTGGGGCTTGCCAAAACCCGCCCCGAATTTGACCGTTTTTCAGTGGAAGAGAAGGTGGAATATTGGGCTTTGTGGTGGGGCACAATCGTCATGGGTTTGACCGGTATTTTTCAATGGTATCCTTCGCTGGTGACGCAGGTACTGCCCGGCATGGTCATTCCGATGGCGCGTTTGGTGCACATGCTCGAGGCCATTCTGGCGGTGCTTGCCATTGCCGTTTGGCATTCCTATCACACCATGATCAAGGAACGCAACCTCAGTATTTTTACCGGATACATGTCAGACCATGAAATGGAAGAGAACCATCCCGTTGAATATCACCGCCTTCTAAAAGCCCGCGAGTTTTTAGAAGATTTGAAGACCAAGAAGCCCGCCGCAGCGCCGGCGCAAAATGCAAAAGTTGAAGAACCTGTTGCCGTAGAACAGGCATCCGAATAAATATTTA
>VFKN01000170.1 GCA_009885525.1 Anaerolineaceae bacterium
GACCGTCCAGTTGATTGTGCCTGTTGCACTTGAGCAGGGTTCCAAGTTCGCTATTCGCGAGGGCGGTCTGACCGTCGGCGCGGGTGTCGTTACTAAGATCATTGAGTAATTAGAAAGTAAGGTTGTAAAATGGCTTCCAAGAAGAAAGATGTTCGTCCCGTGATTACGCTTCAATGCAATGACTGCAAAGAGCGCAATTACACCACCGAGAAGAATCGCCGTAATGATCCCAATCGGTTGGAGTTCAGTAAATATTGCTCACGTTGCAGGAAACATACAACGCATCGCGAGACCAAGTAATGTAGTAATGGCGGGACATACGTCCCGCCAGAGTTTAGGCCAATAGCTCAACTGGCAGAGCACTCGTCTCCAAAATGAGAGGTTGTGGGTTCGATTCCTACTTGGCCTGCCTGTGGCAGGAAACGCCGCGTTGAGCGGCGTTTTAGCCGTAAATTCAAGAAGGAGTATTCCTTTGGCTGAGAAAGAAAAGAAAGTAAAGAAAAGTGAAAACGCAATCCAGCGTTACATCCGCGAAACCTCAGGTGAGCTTCGCAAAGTAAATTGGCCCACTTGGCCTGAAGCAAAACGTTTGACCGGACTTGTCCTTGTGGTCATGGTAATTATGGGCATATTCTTGGCGACTATGGACTACCTCGCCCATGGATTAATGAACTTGATCCTGTTTGGCACTTGGGCATAATTTGAATTGAGGATCTGATGGAATTACCGGAACCGCAAGAGCAGATTGAAAAAGAATCGATGGACGAAAAAGCCGAGGAGCAGCCCGCTCCTGCGGATGTAAAGCGTGTCGCTTCTTCTTCTAACGTGAAGCGGGCTACGCGCTCCGAGAATCAGATTCCCTCCGATCTCCCGTCCGTCGAAGTGATGGTTGAAGGCCCCGCGTGGTATGTGATCCACTGTTATTCAGGTTACGAAAACAAGGTGCGTCATAACCTCGAGCAGCGCATTGAAACGATGGGCATGAAAGACAAGATTTTTGACGTGGTCATTCCGACCCAGGAAGAAATTGAAGTCAAAGACGGCAAGCGCAAAACCGTGGAACGTCATATTTTCCCAGGCTATGTGCTTGTGAACCTCGCGCTTTCGGAAGAATCCTGGTATGTGGTTCGTAATACACCAGGTGTAACCGGCTTTGTAGGTATGGGAAATAATCCCACACCTTTGCGCCCTGAGGAAGTTGCACAGATCGTCAAGCGCATGGAAGCCGAAGCGCCGACGGTCAAAGTCACCTTCAAAGTGGGTGAGCGTGTCCGCATCGTGGATGGACCCTTCAATGACTTCCGCGGCATGGTTTCTGAAATTGATATGGAACGCACAAAAGTCCGCGTGATGGTCAGTTTCTTCGGACGCGAAACGCCTGTAGAGTTGGACTTCCTGCAAGTTGAGAAAGCATAACCAGTTATGCAGTAGTCTGTAATCAGTTTCCAGTAATTAGTGAAAAATATATTTCCTGATGACTGATGACTGATGACTGATCACTGATTTGGTGGGAGGGTCTCCCAAAATGACCCGTTATAACCACAAAGGAGTTAAATCAAATGGCAAAGAAATTAAAAGCAATTGTACGTTTGCAACTTGAGGCTGGCAAGGCAAATCCTGCGCCTCCCGTCGGCCCCGCGCTCGCAAGTCATGGTGTCAACATCATGGCGTTTTGTAAGGAATATAACGCGCGTACATCCAATCGCCCCGGTGAAGTACTGCCCGCCGAGATTACCATTTATACTGATGGTTCGTTCACCTTCATACTGCGCACCTCACCCGCTGCGGTTATGCTTCGTAAGGCAGCCAAGATCGAGAAAGGTTCTGGCGTGCCGAACAAAGATAAGGTCGGTAAGGTCACCCGCGCTCAGGTCAAGGAAATCGCTGAGTTGAAGATGAAAGATCTGAACGCCATTAGCATGGAAGGCGCAATCAAACAAATTGAAGGCACAGCCCGCTCGATGGGTATTGTAGTAACCGACTAATTTGTGGGAGCGTCGCGCTGGGTTTCGATACGCCTTCGGCTACTCAACCCGCGTGGCGCGCTTGCACCACGGAGGATAAAATGACCAAACACGGAAAGAAATATACGGCGGCTCTCGCCAAAGTTGATATTGACAAGATCTACTCCGCCAGCGAAGCGATTGCGCTTGCAAAGGCGACTTCCATCACCAAGTTTGATTCGACAGTTGAAATTCACTTGCGCACCACGCTTGACCCCCGTATGGCAGATCAGCAATTGCGTGATGTGGTTGTGCTTCCCCACGGACTCGGTAAGACGGTCCGCGTGCTCGTTTTTGCTACAGGTGAAGGCGCTTTAGCGGCTCGCGCTGCCGGTGCTGACCTCGTTGCTGATGATGACGAGTCGATGAAGAAGATCGAAGGTGGCATGTTGGATTTTGATGTCGCGATCGCCACACCTGATGCAATGGGCAAGGTTGGTCGTTTGGGTCGTGTGCTTGGACCTCGCGGTCTCATGCCGAACCCGAAGGCTGGCACAGTCGTTCCCGCGCAGGATATGGAACGCGCCATCAAAGAAGCCAAGGCTGGCCGCGTGGAGTTCCGTCTCGATAAGACCTCGAACATTCATGTTTCGATTGGCAAGGTTTCATTTGCCATCAATCAACTTATTGAAAACTATGCGGCTTTGATGGATGCAGTCAACAAGGCTCGTCCTTCTGGCGCGAAAGGCAACTTCGTAAAGCGCATCACCGTAACAACCACCATGGGACCTGGCGTGAAAATGGAACCGGGTGAACACATTGAAGGCGTCGAGTAGCGATACTCGTTAATCCTTAAATCCACTTCGCCGATGAAGGCGGGTGTTTCACAGAATAGGTTTCGACCGCCCTGTGAAACTTAATTTCCTGCTCAGGTGAAGACTCAATGCAAATTACCCTTCTTTTGGGTTGCAAAAAGTCTTTGCCTGTGTAAGTGGGCAAAGACTTTTTACATGAAAGGAGGTGAACCCTTTGGCAATTTCTAAACAACGCAAGGAAGAGTCTCTGGCTCAATATAATGATTGGGTCAAGCGTAGCGAGGCCGTCATTCTTGTGGAATATTCCGGCGCGAAGATGAAATCTTTGGACGCGATCCGCGCGAAGATCCGTGAAACCGGCGGTGAATTCCACATCGTAAAGAATACGCTTGTCCGTCGCGTGCTGAAAGAGAACGGCATGGAATTTCCCGCAGATTATCTCGTGAAATCCACTGCAATCTCATTTGCATTCAAAGACCCCGCATCCACGGCGAAAGCATTGACCGATGCAACAAAAGGCAATGAATTCGTTAAGGTAAAAGGCGGTTTGATGGGCGGCAAATCCTTGAGCCCGGCACAGGTAAAGGCGCTTTCTGAGATGCCCCCGTTGCCCGTTATGCGCGCCACATTACTCGGCGTACTGCAAGCCCCAGCCAGCAAACTCGTCCGCACACTCGCGGAACCCGCGCGCGGATTGGCGGCTGTTATCAAAGCCCATGCGGAACAAACTCCCGCAGCAGCATAATTTTGTAAGTGCGGTATGCGCAGGCACGCCGCGACAAAACCAAACTATATTATTACTTAGCAAGGAGTGCTAAACATGTCTGATCTCGCAAAAATCGTGGATGAACTCTCCACACTTTCCGTCCTTGAGGCGGCTGATCTCGTAAAAATGCTCGAAGAGAAGTGGGGCGTTTCCGCCGCCGCTCCCGTAGCGATGATGGCTGGCGGACCCGCCGCCGCCGCTGAGCCCGTTGAAGAGAAGACCGAATTCGATGTGGTCATCAAGGACCCCGGCGCCAAGAAGATTGACGTCATCAAGGTCATCCGCCAGTTGACCAGCCTTGGCCTGGGCGAAGCGAAGACCCTCGCTGAAACCGCTGGTGGCAAAGTCCTCACCGCTGTTGGCAAGGACGCCGCTAATGACGCCAAGAAGAAGCTCGATGAAGCCGGCGCAAACGTGGTAATCGAGTAAGAGTAAAATTTTTTGAAACAAAAAGACGATCCGCAAGGGTCGTCTTTTTTGTTGGATGCCTGCATTCTGTTTGACTATTTTAAAAACCTTGACATTTTAGAACAAGTGTTCTAAAATGTGTCGATACTCGACAAGGAGGTCGAAATGGCAATGCAAAATCCTCTTCTAGATGGCGTGAAAGCCCTGTGGAACAATATCGTCCGCTATCGTAAATTTAATCGTGGCGCAGCATGGGGCGCGCTGATTCTCGTGGCGCTTGGCGCGTTCGAGATATTCAACTTCAGCACCACGCAATTCGCGCTGCATGATGTCCTCGGCGATCTGGCTTTCGCGGGCTTGCGCTGGTCAACCATGCTTGCAATCGCATTCTGCGGAATTGATTTTGCCGGCATTGCGCGCATCTTCACCCCCGAGCAGGGACGTGACGAACCCGCCGAGGTTTATTATCTCTTCGGCGCATGGCTCCTCGCTGCGGGCTTCAACGCCACGCTTACCTGGTGGGGAGTATCCGCCGCCATCGCCCAAAATGGAGTGATTCATTCAAGCGCGGTGATGACCACCGAGACCCTCACCAGCATCGTCCCGATCTTTGTGGCGGTAATGGTCTGGCTTGTGCGCGTTTTGATCATCGGCACGTTCTCGCTTGCAGGTGACCGCCTTTTTACGACCGCTGAGATTCGATCTGCGCAATCACAATATAAACCACAATACCAATCTCAGCAGCAGACTCAGCGCCCATATTCTGCGCCACAGCAGCCACAGCAGCCACGTCCTTCGTATCAAACCCAGGCACAGCGTCCGGCAGTCAACCAGCCTATAAATCAGCCTGTAAACCAGCCTGTGCTGCGCCCTGCGTCACAGATCAACCGCCCGGTGAACTCAAGCGCAAGTTCTTTCCGCCCTGCGCCCAAACCCGCCACCACAACGTCGCAACAAACCTCTTTTATTCCGCCCGAGCCCACCTATCACCCTGTCTCTTACGGCGCGCGCTCTTCCTCCGAAAACAACAGCGACCGTCATTACGACGCATAATTAATGTATCGCGAGATTCATCTCGCTCATCAGAGAGAAGCGCATGCCCCGTTCTCGCACAACAGAACCGAATTGGGAAACAGCCGCACCCGAATATGATCAAGGGAGCGGCTGTTTTTCTGTTTTTTTACTTCCGCCGCTGATGGTTATCATAGCCACCGCAATATTTACCTACTTCGTATGGGATAAACCCCCACACGCGAATTCCCCGCCTGCGTCCACCAATCTTTCTCCTATTTTCCGAGCGGAGATTCAACACTGGTCTGGTTCCATTTCCCAATGGGCGGGCGCGGCAGGACTCGACCCGAATCTGGTCGCCACCGTCATGCAGATCGAATCCTGCGGAGATCCGCGCGCAAAATCCAGCGCCGGCGCCATGGGACTCTTTCAAGTCATGCCATTTCATTTCCGCGCAGGTGATGATCCGTACGCGCCTGATACCAACGCCGCGCGCGGACTTGCCTATCTTGCAAAATCGCTTCAAACTGCATACGGAGATGCGCGCCTTGCGCTGGCAGGCTACAACGGCGGCATTGGCGTCATTCCCCGCGCTGAGTGGGCATGGCCAGCCGAAACCAAACGCTACGTGCAATACGGCGCACCCATTTACGCCGACGCGCGTAGCGGAATCACATCAAGCCCCGCATTAAACGACTGGTATGAAAAGTATGGCGCAAGTTTGTGCCGACAGGCAAGTCAACGCTTGGGATTGCCGTGAGTGGGGGATTGAAAATTAGTGCGCACAAAATCAAAAAGCGTCCCTGATTTCTCAGAGACGCTTTTTTTGATTTTAGTTGTTACTACAAGCCAGCAGCCTTTTTCAAAGCCTCGGCCTTGTCGGTGCGTTCCCAGGGGAACTCAATATCGTCGCGGCCAAAGTGACCGTACGCAGCAGTCTTACGATAGATGGGGCGGCGCAAATCCAAATCGCGGATGATCGCACCGGGACGCAGATCAAAATATTCGCTGACAAGCGCGGAGATTTTCTCATCCGAAATTTTTGCGGTGCCGAATGTTTCGACATTCACCGAGAGCGGATGCGCGACGCCAATCGCGTATGCGACCTGTACTTCCACGCGGTCAGCCAAACCAGCGGCGACGATATTCTTCGCCACATAGCGCGCCGCGTAAGCCGCGGAGCGATCCACCTTCGTGGGGTCTTTTCCGCTGAATGCGCCGCCGCCATGCCGACCCATGCCGCCATATGTATCCACGATGATTTTGCGTCCGGTTACGCCCGCATCGCCCATTGGTCCGCCGATAACGAAACGTCCGGTGGGATTAATGAAAACCTTTAAGTTTTTATCAACCAAGCCTTCAGGCAAAGTTGGGTAAATGATATGTTCGCTGACCAGTTCCATGATTTCAGATTGCGAGATGTCAGGCGAGTGCTGGGTGGAAATCAACACGGTGTCAATGCGTTTTGGCTTGCCTTGAGAATATTCCACGGTTACCTGACTCTTGCCATCCGGGCGCAGCCAGGGGAGTGTGCCATCTTTGCGCAGCTCGCTCAAGCGGCGCGCTAACTTATGCGCCATGTAGATCGGCATCGGCATCAGGGTGGGGGTTTCATTGCACGCAAAACCGAACATCATGCCTTGATCGCCTGCGCCGACATGCTCAATGCCGACGTCTTTCATTTCGCCGCTTTTATCTTCCAACGCATGGTCAACGCCGAGAGCAATATCCGCGCTTTGGCTGGCAACTGCTGAAAGCACCGCGCAGGTATTTCCATCGAAGCCTTTTTCGCTGCTGTCGTAACCGATCTCATTCACAACTTTGCGCACGAGTTCATCAAAATTTACATAAGCACTTGTAGTGATCTCACCAAGCAGTGCCACGAAACCAGTCTTAACGGCTGTTTCGCAGGCAACGCGCGACATGGGATCCTGCTCAAGACATGCATCCAAAACGGCATCAGAGATCTGATCGCAGATCTTATCGGGGTGACCCTCGGTCACCGATTCAGATGTGAACATCAAACTCGGTGAAGACATAAAAGTGTTGCTCATTATTTTTGTTTCTCCTTAAAAAAATAAAATTGCCCTTCAAGCGTGAAAGGGCAATTTTCATAATCTGATCTACCCTCTCATCTCCCAGAAATCTATCTGTCGGATTTGGCACCATATTCAACTTTCGCTGACTGGTTGTCGAGGCATCGCAGGGCCGTTCCCTCCGCCTCTCTGGATAAGAGTGCCGTATTAGGGCTATTGAATTGTTCCGCGATAATACCATAGGATGATTGGCGCGTAAAGAAAAAAATAATTCAATAACCATTCTTTTTCGATTAGAAAATTTGTGCTATACTTCGTTTATGTCAATTACCCGCGCTTCTGATATTGGAAATTATTTATATTGCCATCGCGCATGGCGTTATCGTAAGGATGGATTCGAATCTGCCAACAAGACGGAACTTGCTGTGGGTACTGAATTACATCGCCAGCATGGACGCAAAACCCTTTCCGCGTTTCTTCTTCGCGGACTGGGTTTGATCCTGTTACTCGTATCGATCCTCCTACTGGTCGCTTACTGCACCGCCCAAATTTGATTCCCCAAAGGCTGAACATGTCCGCATTATTGAATCGTCTTGCATACTTACAAACCCGTCGTGATCGAACCCCCAACCTTGACCTCGCACGCGACCTCGCCGCGCGCGAAGATAAAGCCGGCATCCGCGAGATCGCGGAAAACATGTGGAATGAAAATAAAAATATCCACAGCGATTGTGTCCATGTTATGTATGAAGTTGGTGTAGTTGATCCAGCGCTTATTCTTCCCTACGCTCAGGATTTTATAAAATTATTAAAAAGCAAACATGTCGATATGATCTGGGGCTCTATTACCGCTCTCTCGCAGATCGCCAAGATTGACCCCGATTTTGTCTTCAAGCATTTGGATGAAATTAAGAAAGCCAGAGAGGCCAATGCGGTTATCACTACGGATACTTCCATTTCGTTATTCACAACTATTGCATCAGCGAATGAAGATCATAGTAAAGTTGTTTTTCCATATCTACTTAAACAATTAGTAATCTGCCGGCCCAGCGAAGTTCCGCAATTTGCCGAATTGATTTTGCCTGCCGTTAATGAAAGCAATAAAGCCGACTTTATCAAAACGCTCAAAAAACGAAACGACAGCCTCTCCGGCGCATCTTTCACCCGCCTCGCTAAAATTATCCGCATCGCGGAAAAAATAGATTAACTTTCGCTTTTTACTTTTTTCATCCCTCATCCTTCATAATTCATCCTTTCCCAATGCTCTACCTCGCCCTTCTCCTCTTCATCTTTGCCCTTTTCTTCTTTCGTAAATCCACTGCGCAGCGTAAGGAAGCTGGACTCCCCGGTGGGCGCATCATCTACTCCGATACGCGCGGATGGGGGAAATTGGAGCAGCCGCTTTTCTATGCCGCGTTGGAGTTGACCGGCAAACCCGATTATCTGGTTGATCAAGGCGATAAAATAATTCCTGTCGAAGTGAAATCAGGCAGGGCGCCCGAAGTGCCGTATGACTCTCATATCTATCAACTCGCCGCGTATTGTATGCTGGTTGAGAAAACTTACAACAAACGCCCGCCATATGGGATCATCCACTATGAGAATCGTGACTTTGCAATTGATTACACCCGCGAACTGGAACAATCCCTGATCGACCTGCTCGTGGAAATGAAACGGGATGAACTGCACAAAAATGTTCCGCGCTCGCATGAAAGCCCCGCGCGCTGCGCCAAATGCGGTTTCAGGGAAATTTGCGATCAGAAATTATAGGATAACAAATTAGTTTCAGCCTTTATCCTTCACGCAGAGCGTTCATCCTTTATAATCCACTCCATGTCAAACCCATTCATCCCCAAACATCCTGTTGTCACTGCTTATCCAAAAATGCCTGAAGCTTTCTCAGAAGCGGAGGCAATGTCGGCTTATCTCAGAGAAAAAGGCATGGATGTGCCGTGCGGCTCTTTATATGACGAAGACCTTCGCAAGCGCGTAAAAAAAGGCGAGTTTGATATGCTCATCGCTGTTGGCGGAGATGGAAGCGTCTTGCGCGCTGGTCATTTATGTGCCCCAAGCGGAGTTCCGATCCTCGGTGTGAATCTTGGCAGGCTGGGATTCCTGATTCAGATCGAGCGGCAGGAATGGCGCGAATATTTCGAAAAATTATTCGTTGGCGAAGCATGGATCGAAAACCGCATGATGTTGCGCGCTGAGCATATCCGCGCTGGGGAGAGCGTCGGTATTTCCAATGCGCTGAACGAGGTCGTCGTCGCGCGCGGACAAAACCTGCGCCCTGTGCGTTTATCCGCATCCGTAGATGAACGCCGCCTCACCAGTTATGTCGCGGATGGACTCATTGCAGCCACCGCCACAGGTTCCACTGCATATGCGCTCGCCGCTGGCGGACCGATCCTGCCGCCTGAGTTGCGTAATATTTTGTTGGTGCCCATCGCGCCGCATCTTTCAGTAGATCGCGCGGTGGTTTTATCTGAAGGTTCTTCAGTAAGCATTATTGTAAAAAGCGAAAATGCCGTCCTGAGTGTGGATGGCCAATTGCCTACACCGTTAATGGAAGATGATCTTGTTAAAGTCACCGCTGCAGATGTGACCGCGCAATTTGTCCGTTTTGGAGACCCGGGTTATTTTTATCGAAACCTGACCGCACACATGAACGAAAACTCTTTAGGATTTCCGCGATGAGCACATCAACCTCAACCTATTGTTATGTCCACCCCGACCGCGAGACTGGTTTGCGTTGTAAGCGCTGTGAAAAACCGATCTGTGCTTCCTGCGCACAGCGCACTGCCACAGGTTATATGTGCAAAGATTGTGTCCGTTCGCATCAGAAATCTTTTGATACTTCGGAATGGTACGATTATATTTTCGGGTTTATCACAGCCGCCTTCCTTTCGGCGATTGCCGCATTCCTGATTACATTAATTAGCAGTATTGGATTCATCGGCTGGTTCCTGGCCTTTTCAGCCGCGCCGATTGCGGGAACCACAATTGCCGAAGGCGTACGTGTTGTCACCCGCCGTCATCGCTCACGTTCGCTGTTCCTTACGGTTGCCGCAGGCGTGATAGTTGGCGCATTACCCGTCATGATATTTCAAATATTTTCCATGAATATTTTCGGGATCATCTTTCAGGTTATTTATCTTGTCATAGCCGTGCCGCTCGTCTTTACCCGACTCTCTGGAATTCAACTCACTAGATAACTTATGCTGACCGAACTTCACATCCAAAACTTTGCAATCATAGACAAACTCGACCTGCGCTTTGATGCGGGACTCATTATCCTCACAGGTGAAACAGGCGCCGGCAAATCCATCATCCTCGATGCGGTGGTCATGCTCATCGGCGGTAAAGCGGATACGACCTTTGTCCGCTCAGATTCGGACGCCGCATTTGTCGAGGCCGTGTTCCATCTCCGTGGTGCGGAAAAAGAAGCGGTGCACTTCATCCTCAACCGCGAAGAATTAATGGACGATCCCGATTATGTTGTGCTGATGCGCGAGGTCCGTAAAGAGGGGCGCAGCGTGGCGCGCATTAATGGGCGTACGGTCAATGTTGGGCTGTTGAAGGAACTCGGTGCGCTGCTGGTCGATATTCACGGGCAGGCGGAACATCTCTCGCTGCTCGATCCGCGCGCGCATCTTGGCCTGCTGGATCGCTACGCTGAAGTTGCGAAGCCGCTTAGTGATTACCGCCAAACTTATCACACGTTGTTGAATCTGCGCCGCGAGTTAAATGACCTGCGCAAAGCCCAATCTGATTCCGAGCGCCGCATTGAAATGCTGACCTATCAAGCCGAAGAAGTTGAAACGGCACACTTGAAAATTGGAGAAGATGAATATCTGCGTAAAGAGCGCGATCGTTTAGCAAATGCCGAATCGCTCGCGCAGAACGCGCAAGAAGCGCTCGCGATTTTGGATGATGGCTCGCCTGAAATGCCCGCCGCCTCCGATTTGATCGGTCAAGCTGCGCAAGCGTTGGCGACCCTCGCAAAAATAGACGCGGGCCAGGCGGAGTTGGCAACGCAAGCCGATCTTTTACTGGATACAATCTCAGATGTCGTTCACACCCTGCGCGATTATCTCGAAGAAATTGAATTCAATCCCAAACGCCTTGAAGATGTCGAAGAACGCCTCGATTTACTTCACATGCTCACGCGCAAATATGGCGGCAACATTCCCGCAGTTATTGCCTATGGCGTGGATGCGCGCAAACAATTGGAGACCATCACAGGCGCGGCGGATCGCATTGACGAATTGGAAATACAGGAAGCAAAGTTGTTGGAGAAACTGTCCAAGCAGGGAAGTGTGCTTTCTGAAAAACGTAAATCTGCTGCCGTAAAAATGGGCAAAGGCATCGAGGCTGAGCTCGGTGATCTTAAAATGGAGTCTGCGCAATTTGGCGTGGATTTCCAAACCAAGCCCGATGTAAACGGCATCCCCATGCCCGACAACGCGCGTATCGCGTTTGACCAGAACGGTTTTGATCGCGTCGAATTCTTGATCGCGCCGAATCCGGGTGAAGGACTTAAACCGCTTGCCAAGATCGCCTCAGGCGGCGAAACATCGCGTTTGATGCTCGGATTAAAAAACGTGTTGGCAAGCGCAGATGAAGTTCCTTCATTGATCTTCGATGAGATCGATCAAGGCATCGGCGGGCGAGTGGGTATGGTCGTGGGTCATAAACTTTGGAATCTCTCGCGCACGCATCAGGTTTTTTGCGTTACACATCTCCCGCAACTCGCGGTCTTTGGTGACCAGCATTATCAAGTGCAAAAACTTGTGGATAACGGACGTACGCTGACGCGCGTTGAACACCTTGACGGCGAAACACGTTTGCTCGAACTCTCGCAAATGCTTGGCGAGGTCGGCGAAGGTACATTGCGCTCCGCACATGAGCTATTGCAATCCGCGCGGCAGATCGTGAAGGGTAAGCCGTAATCCCAAACAAAAAGCGCTCCCGCCAATATTGGCGGGAGCGCTTTTTGTTTACACTAAAATTTTCACTATGTCATTAAAATGTTGACAGCAAGGGTGAGGGGGGCACCCTTGCTGTCAACGAGGTGAATAATACTATGACATGCTAATTGACGCAAGTATTTTTTTGATTAGAAAATATTAATGTTTCAGTGCCCCGAGTAGGAATCGGACCTACATCTAAGCCTTAGGAGTGCTTTGTTCTGTCCATTGAACTATCGAGGCGACAATTGAATTATACACAAAAGGTTAAAATATATCCATGCGATATCGATTCATTTTTCTCCTCTTGCTTTTGTCCTCCTGCAGCCAGCCAGTTGCAACGCAAATGGTTGCAGCAACTTTCCCGCCAACTCAAACATTGCAAATTGTTCAGGAAACGCCAGCGCAAATCCTCATCCCTGCGCACGAAAAATATATTCTCAATACCGTCATTGATTACGATAATCACCGCGTTACAGTGGATGAAACCATCATCTATCCAAATCATACCGGTCAATCGCTTAACTCATTGACTATTGCCATTGCAGCCAATCTTTGGCCTAATTGTTTTAAATTAACTTCCATAACAGTGGATGGCGCGCCGGTTACGGATTACACACTAAATGCTCACCGTCTCGATGTGCCGCTTCACGCTTCGCGGCCTATCAAATCTGATTCTGTTACCCAATTGAATCTCGTCTACGATCTTTCCCTGCCCTACATGGATCAAACCAACAGCCTGCGCGCGCGCATCTTCGGCTACAGCGACATCCAAATGAATCTCGTCAACTGGTATCCATTCATTGCGCCGTTCATGGACGGGGAGTGGGTCATTCGCGAACCGTGGTCGCATGGCGAATACCTCGTCTATCCCGTCGCGGATTTTGATGTCAACCTCACCTTTGCAACTCCCGAAAATCAACCCGTTGTTGCTACAAGTGGATTCCCCGAATCACGCACGCATTACACTTTAACTAACGCCCGCACCTTTGCCATCTCTGCCAGCCGTGACTTTCAAGTCTCGTCCATGCAAGTAGGGGATGTAACTGTTAATAGTTATTACCTTCCCATTTATAAAAACGCGGGCGAAGCAGCGATGACCGCCAGCGCGCAAGCCTTACAGGTTTTTTCGCAAAAGTTTGGGCAGTATCCGCATAAGACTCTGTCCGTTGTCATGGCGGATTTTAAAGACAGCATGGAGTTTTCCGCCTTGTTTTTTCACAGCCGCAGTTTTTATGATCTGTATGACGGCACGCCTCAAAACTATCTCACCTTTGTCGCCGCGCATGAGACGGGACATCAGTGGTGGTTTGAGCAGGTCGCCAACGATCAGTCTTTACACCCGTGGCTGGATGAGGCGCTCACAACCTATTCGGAAGAAATTTTTTATGAGACGCTTTATCCCGATCTGGTTTCGTGGTGGTGGAGTTATCGCGTTGATTATTTCCAGCCGAAAGGCTTTATTGACATCCCCGTGTATGACGGCCAAAACGCAGACACCTACAAAAATATTGTCTACTTCAACGGTGCACACTTTCTAAAGGATCTGCGTGCACGTATTGGCGACGAGGCTTTCTTTGCCTTCCTACGGGACTATTTCACTCAAAACAAGGGGCGAATTGCCACCGAAGATGACTTCTTCCGTATTTTAGACGAACATACCCACGTGGATTATTCAGATGTTTTACACAGGTATTTTCGGAATAGATAGATTTCGTGCGCTTATGCCCGCAAAAGTGGATCGAGCCTTTGAGTAATTTGATTACGCAAAGATTGCGGGCCAATCCGCTACCCAATGAAAATAGTTACCAGCCAGGATAACTCAGATAGTTGAAACAAAGCCCGGCGTGTTTTTATACTTGTAGGACTTACGCAAGACACTCCCTCATCCCCAACCCTTCCCCCGAAGGGGAAGGGAGTCCCCTCTCCCTTTGGGAGAGGGCTAGGGTGAGGGAGCGTAGCGCAAGCCGTCTTGCGTAAGTCCTAACTTGATTTTAATAGACCTCTTGCAAAAGTCTCGCCACAAAGGTCACAGAGAAAAAAGAGATTTAATGTCTTTCCGTAAAGGTCTCTGTGACCTCTGTGGCTGCTTAAGCAAGAGGTCAAATGTGTCTTTGATAAAAACGCTGTTTGCGCTTTTTTTTTTATTGCTGTGACATCTGTTTTTTCATTGAATACTTCAATGCGATCTTATACACTTCGCCGAGTCTTTCGCCCAGCGCCTTGGCTTCGGGATTGTCTTGCGCTTCCATCTGCGCGACCAATCCGCTCATGGCTTCGACAAATTGGTTATTGATCATCGCGTCATTGTCGGCGAGCATTTTTTCTATGGTTGCGTCATCGGGTGCCTGAATGAGCTGCTCGATGAACGCGATCTCTGGCGGGGGAGCGCTGGCTTCCTGTAAGACTTGCGCCATTTTCTGCAATCTGCCCATGCGCGCGTAATCATTCTTTTCAGAGGCTTGGCGCAGGAGTTGATTGACCATTTCTACTGTATCCTGCGTAAAGTTCTCGATGTTCTCACGCGTGGCTTTTTCAATATCATCCTGCGCGAGCAGTGATTCGACAAAATCCTGCGCGTGTTTGAAGCGCGCTTCGAGTTGCTTATCCACTTCCGCGACGAAGCCCATGACCTTTTCGCGAATCGATTCGAGGCGGGTCTTTTCCTCGCCCAATGCTTTATCGATCTTATCGGTCAAATTCTGGAAGAAGACATAGTCCATACCGCCGCGCGCGAGCGATGTATATGCGCGGATGCGCGCGTCGCTTTGCGCTTCGAGTACGAAATCAAGTAATTTTTCGCGCGTCAGGCTTTGACCGGCTTCCTGCAAGACTTTCGTGGCGGCTTCCATTTCTGCGACGGTTTCTTTTAACTTGCGCCCGAATTCGGTCTCTTCCAGAAGTTGTTTTTGCAGTTCGATCAACGCGCGCGCGATGGGTTCCTGACCGCCTTGCATGGCGTTTTGCGCGATGCGGCTGAACAGCCCGAAGAATTGCTCGTCGATGATTTTTTCGTTTTGCTTGATCATCTCCGAGCGGACAGCGGGCGTGGTGGTTTGCAGCAATCGCTCGATGAATTTGACGCGTTCCTGTTGTTCTTTGAGCGATTCGGGAGAAATGCCGTCTTTGACCAAAATGGTTTCGATCATGGATTCGTATGTCAGGTTGGCTTGCGGGCTGAGCAGGTAGCCTTTGCGTTTTTCGGGCGGCAGGCGATCCATCACTTGTTTGATCAGGGGACCGATCATTTTTTCCTGCTCGTTGACGGGCAAGCCCAACTCATAAGGGAAGAAGGTCAGCAGCAATTCTTTGTCATTGTCGTGATAGACAACAGGAGTCGCGACGCGTCCTTCGTATCCGCAGAATTGACAGTGTGTGTGGTTCGATTGACCGCTGAGCAGGCGTTGCTTGGCGGCGGGGTCATGCGTCACATCGAAGAGTTGCTCGACGTTGGCAGGGATCATTTGTTTACAGCGGGGACATGAGATTGTAGTTTGAGGCATTTAATGATTTCCGATTTACGATTTTAGATTTACGATTGTCGCGTGACTAGTGACTAGGCGACTAGTTCTTCCAGCTGGTCAATATAATTTTCCATGACTGCGAAGGTTTCTTCAACGGCGGTGGGGGTGGTTAGGTCAACGCCGGCTTTCTTGAGCACATCCAATGGATAGACGGACGAACCGGATTTCAGGAAGCCGAGATAATCTTCCACTGCGTTTGGTTCGCCGCGCAAGATTCTGCCGGAGAGTGCGTGCGCACCGGAGATTCCTGTCGCGTATTGGTAGACGTAATAATCCTGGAAAAGATGACTGAATGTAGACCAGATCATCCCGACGCGCGGGCGATCCACTTTGACTTTGGGCCCGAAGCCTTCTGTGAACAGATCTGCCATCAGGTCGATCATTGTATCGGCGGTGAGGGATTCTCCGCGCTCGACGCGCTGATGCGTTTCAAGTTCGAAGCGCGCGAGGGTGGGCATCTGGAAGAAGTAGCGGAAGAAATTTCCGCTGATGGCTTCTTCGATCAGCGCGATGCGGAAGTTCTTATCCTTGACGGTCTTGAGTAAATGTCCGCGCATCATGGCTTGATTGAAATTGGACGCAACCTCGGCGACGAAGAGCGAGTAATCCGCGTAGGCGAGTGGTTGATTCTGCCAGGTGAGGTACGAGTGCATTGAGTGGCCGAGCTCGTGTGCGAGCGTGCTCATGCTGCCGACTTCATCGGTGTAGCTCATCATAATAAATGGATGCGTGCCCGGTGCGCCCCATGAGAATGCGCCGTTGGCTTTGCCTTTGTTGGGATAGATATCCACCCAGCGGTCTTTGAGCGTGCCTTTTCGAATGGTGTCGGTGTAATCTTTGCCCAGAGGCGCGAGACTGTCGCAAATGAGTTCAACCGCTTTTTCGTAAGGCACTCTGACTTTCTTGGAAACCATCGGCGCCCACATATCGTAGTAGGTGATCTCTTTTAATTTCAGCGCCTTGCGGTGGATTTCAAAGTAGCGATGCCAGGTGGGCAGGTGCTTTTTGAAGGTGTCGATTAAGTTGTGGAAAACTTCATTGGGGACGTTGTTATCAAAGAGCGAGGCGGATAGTGAATCCTCATGTTTGCGCGCCTGGCTGTAAAAGACATTGGCTTTGATCGAGCTGGTCAGGTTGGTGGCGAGTGTGTTCTTGAATTCGAGATGTTTATCCATGTAACTCTCGAAGGCGGTCTGGCGCACTTTGCGGTCGGAATGTTCCATCAGCGCGGTGTGAATGTTGCCTTGCGAGACTTCGATCTTTTTGCCTTTGCTATCCACTGCGGGTGCGAACTTAAAATCCGCGCCGGTTAACATGTTGGAACTATTGCCCGCGCCGCCGAGCGGATCGCTGACCATGCCCAGCAATTCCTCCACCTCGGCGGAGCGCACATGCGCCTGCTTGCGGAACAGGTTATCAATCGTCTGCGCTTGCACTGCCAGATTGGGGTTTTGTTTCATCCACGCGTTTAATTGAGGTCTGCCAATCTCTAGCAATTCAGGATTGATGAAGGAAACCGTGCCGGCAACCTGCCCGGACATGGCTTGGGCTTTGCCGTACATGGCAGATGAATTTTGGTTGGTGGTGTCCACGTTATATGAAAAACCCGCGTATACGAAAACGTGCACAACGCGCTTCATTAATGCTTCAACCGCATCGAAGGCTTCGACGAGAACCTCTGCGCTTTCGCTCAGCCTGCCTTCGTACTTCTTAATATTGGGCAGTTCTGCGAGGATGCTCTTAACTTCGGCTTCCCATGCCTTTTGGGTTTTGAAAATACTTTCTGCGTTCCATGTATATTTTTTGTCGATTTTACTGCGAGGGGGAATTGAGGCTGCCATTCGGGTTCCTTTTTATATCGAAATAATGATTATTTTACCATTTGAAATTAAGTCTCAGTGTTTCAAACAATGGCTTTTTGTAGAATTTATTTATCCTCGTTCATTGACCATCCACGCGGCAACATAGCCGATGTTGCCCAGCTTGTCTTTGATCTTCAACCATTTATTTTCCACGCCAATTTTTGCTTTTGCAGCTGCCATGGGTTCCTGTACTGCCAGCCATTCACCCGCGCTTGCCACGCGGATGAGTCCCGCGCTGAGGCTGTCTTTTTTGCGGATGCGCAGCCCGCTTGTTGCGTCACTGGGAACGTATACAACATATGCATCTGCTGGAGGGGGAATGGGTGCCGCACCCTGCGTTGTGGATGCGAGGGCGGAGCGCGCAGAATCGAAGCAATAATAGATCATATCACCTGAAACTGCGATGCCCGCGCCGCATTCGTTGTACTGATCGCCGATCATTGTATGCGTATGCGGGTCGTCGCCATACCAATTGGCAACGGCTTCTTCAATGGTCATATTTGGGAATGCTACGATGTTTTCAGAGGCAAAGCCGCCGAGTGAAAGATTGCCTGCCAGCGGATAGCCTGCTGCGAGATGCCGTTGGAATGGACGCGACCCATCCGCGCTTTCGTGCGTAATTCCCCCGCCCGAAGCCATATACTCGGCATGTTTCTGAGCATTCAACATCAAAATGGGATGCGCCTTGAGCGGCGGTAATTTATTTTTAATCCGTTCGGCGTTGATCGCATCCACCAGTTGTTGCGGGCTTGGCGCGGCAATCGCCGCTGTTGTTGTTTCCACTTGCGGGGCTGTTGCCCCCGGCGCTGCATTTACAGTTGCAGCTTCTACGTACCACGCGGCAACATAGCCTTCGAGTGAATTAGCGTCCCGCACCCGAAGCCATTGACCGTTCACTCCGATCTTCTGTGCGGCTGTGACTCCCTCATCAAGCACAGTGAGTACGGCATCCGCCGCTTCGAAGGCTACTGTGTTTGAGTTGGTTGTTGGTTGTGAGCGCAACCGTAAACCGGGCGATTCGAGTGTTGTTTGTACGCGAACATAGAACTGACTGGAAGACATGGCAGACTCCTTTATTTTGAAAGTAAAGTGATTATACGACTCTTTCAAAGCCGTTTACGGGAAGATTTTTTGGTTCTCTGGGAGTTGCCAATCAGGCGAGCGCGTTAAGGGTCCCCATTTCCGCGCCGGTCAATTTTATTTCCGCTGCGTCGAAATTTTCGCGTTTTATAAGATCATTTCATGGGTGATTTTATCGCTTATCAAATTTGCTGCCGTCCACCCCATAAGAACGCGGATATTTGTCATCGCGTTGAATCTGCTTGGAAAAAGAAGAGGGAGCAAATTTTTTGCTCCCTCCCGAGAAAACGATATAGCAACTTACTGAACCGTGATTTGAATCATTATCATCCACGCTTAAGACGAATGCGGCATCTCCTTTAATGGTTGCATATCCAGTTGTGATGGCATGATCCCCACGGAACCGTGATTTGAATATTGCCTCCGGTCAAACTCCCGCCCGCAGAGTACCCATTCAAACTTGGAATTTGAATCATGAACTTATCGTGAAGCCTGCGGTCTTTAGATTCGTGTCTGCCAGAAAAATTATGTTTGCCAAGAATGGACGGGTAATCCGCATCCTGTTCAGAGGTGTTGTAGGCGCGGGAGTAGAAGCCGTGTTTATGGGCGTTGGTGTTGCCTTTGGGGGCGCCAGATTTTTTGGGCATAAACACCTCATAAAATTCTTTTCACAAATGTCAAGTTGCGCGATGACAGGAGATTGCTTCGTCATCTTGGTCTCGACACCGCACTTATGTACGGTGCAAGTGTACGGGCGAGAAAAGCACTCGCCCTACTCGACCAGCGGCTCTTCACATGGACATAAAAAAAAGGAGGTACACACCTGCCTGAGCAGGGAAGCGATACTCTCCTTTGTAAAAACGAGGCTTCTGCTGCAAGGCAGCTGTTCATGTTTGGAGATTTTTTAGTATCTTCTCAATATTTCGGGGTAACTATTTTTGAGCCTCACCAAATATGGGAAGAAAAGCCATTCTTTCGACTTTCTTGGCATATTTAGCGCAGCCATTTTGTGGCTA
>VFKN01000024.1 GCA_009885525.1 Anaerolineaceae bacterium
GTTGAGTTCAATATCGTCAATCATGCTGGTGTTAGTTTACTCGTTTATCTTTGTTCCGGGGGGGATTCAATAATTTCCTGCTCATCCCCGATTTATTGAGATGATACAATAAAACAAGTAAATAGGTAAATAGGTATGCTGGTAAATCGTAAATGATTTGCGGGTATACCTGTTTTTATTTCTACCTGTATATATGTTTCCGTGTCTACTTTTTCCCTGTATACTTCCCCATAAAGGAGAAACCCTCATGACCACCATCACCGTCATCGGCGCGGGCAGCGCCTCGTTTGGAGAAAATACACTCTCTGCCATACTTCGCTCGAAAAAATTGAAAGGCTCCACCTTGCGATTAGTTGATCGCAATGCGCAAAGCCTCGACATTGTTCAGCGCCTCGCAAAGAGACTCAACAAGGAATGGGATTCGCAATTCAACATCAGCGCACACGCGAATCATAAAGATGCGCTCGACGGCGCGAACTTTGTCGTCTCTGCCATTGAAGTCGGTCCGCGCGAAGCGTTGTGGAAATCCGATTACGAGATCACGCTCAAATACGGCGTGCAGCAGCCCTATGCCGAGAACGGCGGCCCCGGCGGATTTATCCACGCCGCGCGCAACATCAACCCGCTGATGGAAATTATCCGCGACATGGAACAGGCCTGCCCCGACGCGTGGTTCATCAACTTCACCAATCCAATGGTGCGTATCTGTGATGCGATTAATCGTCATAGCAAAATAAAAGCAGTCGGTTTATGTCATCAAATCTATATCGGCTATTGTTTTGTGGGCTTGATACTTGGGAAAGACCTCGGCATCGAAATCCCTGAAGGCATCACCGGTATGCAAGCGGATGTGATGGAACATGGACTGCGCGAACAAGTCGTTCATCAAACTTTGCCGCTGATTGATCTGCGCGCCGCGGGGACGAATCACTTCAGCTGGATTCTATCCATCCACGACAAGAAAACCGGCGCGGATCTTTATCCGCTCTTCAAAGAACGCTTCGCTTCCTTCGACCCGAAGTTTGAGCCGTTGACCCGCGACGTATACAACGCATTTGGATTGTTCCCCGTCCCCGGTGATACGCATCTCTGCGAATATCTCCCCTGGGTAAGTGACGCCAAGCCGCGAGATAAATACAATATCCGCTTATATGATTGGGATTTGATGGCAAGCCTGCGCGATTACAGCCTTGATCGTTTGAATGATATGGCAAATGGAAATATGACAATTGAAGGTCTGCTCAATACGGACTCAGAAGGCGCATTGGAGATGATCGAAAATATTGCGTTTGCGGGCAATCATTACCATCTCGCCGCGAATCTTCCGAATGCAGGACAGATCGCCAATCTACCTCTCGGCGCAACGGTTGAGACTCCTGTTCACGTGGATGGCGCCGGAATTCATCCCGTGCATGTTGGTTCACTCCCTGAACCGATTGCCGAGTTATGCCGTCGCGAAATAGTCACCGCACAATTGGGTATTGACGCGGCCATTGAAGGAAGTTACGAAAAAGCATTGCAATGTCTCTTGCTTGACCCGATCATCCGTGATATTAATGCAGCCAAACAGATCCTTGATGATTACTTGAAAACATACAAGGAACATCTACCCCAGTTTTGGAAATAAAACAACTTCAACAAACAAGACCCCAAAGGTTTCCATCAACCTTTGGGGTCTTGTGCATTAACAACCTTAAAATCCTTAAAGACCTTAATAACCTTAAAGAAAAAAAAGGGCACAAAAACAAAAAGAGCCTTCAATTTTTTAAGATAAATGTATACTCAAAAACCTTTACATAAATCAATAGTTAGATACAATGGATATAGATGATATTGATTTTTTATTATCATTGATTTTAATTAATAAGCATGCAGCAAAAAAATAATTGAATCAACAATGCAATCACATTTGAACCTGATAAAAAAAACAAGAAGGATAACAACAAAGGAAAATTATATGTACATTTGCGTATTATCAAGTACTCCAGAATCGAATGATATCCCTTACGACCCATCGCCATACATGAAAGGATATCGCTGGAAGCAGCATCTTGTAAAACCAGCCAACGTTGACAAACAGATCTGCGATCTTATTGACGAAGGCGTGGATACATTTGTTAACTTATGCGACGGCACCCCCGATGATGGGCTTTCAGGCATTGCGCTTGTCCATGCGCTTGAAAAACATAACGCTGCGTTCACAGGCGCGGATTCGAAATTCTTTGATCCCACTCGCGACGAAATGAAGAATGCCGCAAAGCGTGTCTCTGTCCCTACGCCAAACTGGACATTTGTCAACCGCGTGGAAGACGCTGAGAAAGTGGTCAAGCGTTTGAAATTCCCCATGCTGGTAAAGCCGCCGCATGGTTACGCCAGCGTGGGCATCCGTCGTAATTCGCGCGTTGAGACCATCGAACAATTGCGCGAACAACTCAAACTTGAGATCGAAGAATTTGGGCGCGCGCTGATCGAGGAATTTATTGAAGGACGCGAATTCACCTGTCTTATCGCGGAAAATCCCGATGACCCGAGAAAACCACTCACCTTCACCCCTGTGGAATTCATCTTCCCTACCGGCGAATCTTTCAAGCATTATGAGATGAAATGGGTTGAATACGAGAAAATGTCCGTGGCTGTGGTTGATGATCCCAAGATCCAGAAAATTTTGCGCGAGCAGACCATGCGCGTTTTCAAGGAATTGGGCGGCAACGGATACGCCCGTTGCGATTACCGCATGGACGCCGACGGCGTCATCTACATGCTGGAGATCAACCCCAACTGTGGAATTTTCTATCCGCCTCACGAGCCGGGCTCCGCAGATTTCTCATTGCTCAACGATCCCGTTACCGACCACACGAAGTTCATGAATCTAATCATGCACAATGCTCATGATCGCCGTGAACGCATTATTGCGGAAAAAGCAGTCAAACGCCAGCCCCGTAAACGTGTCATCGAAGTTGAGCAGATGGTATATAGTTAAAAGCGTTCATAAAGATCAAATCGCCATGTCACATTTGACATGGCGATTTTTATTTTGCAAGCAACGTGAATACCACAGTGCAGTTAATCAAATCGAATCGGTTCGGGATTCCCCAGCACAGGCAATGGCTTGAGAAGATATACATCGAAAACAGATTGAAGGGTGGCGAATAGTTCGCGGGTGTGCCATATCAGGCGCGAGATCTTGCGGAAGTAAAGATTATCCGACTCGGTCCCAATGGATTCAATTCCGAAAGAATTGCACAGGAACAACGCGCGCGGAAGATGAAACGCTTGCGTAACCAAAATTGCGGACTGGACTTCAAAGATCGTACTGGCGCGATAACATGTATCATACGTGCGGCGACCTGCATAATCCAGAACAATATCTTTATCAGGGACGCCAAGGTCGAGCGCGTACTGGCGCATGGCTGCGGGCTCGTTATAGTTGACAAAGCGGTTGTCTCCGCTCATCAACAACTTATCCACTTTGCCTTGCTGATATAAATTTACCGCGGTTTCAACACGGTCACGCAGCACCGGACCCGCCGATCCATCGCCGTATAACCCCGCACCAAAGACGATTGCAACACGCTGAAAGGGGACACTATCCACTGTGTAAATGCGCGGCATGGCATATATCAGAACAAACAATTTGGAGAGCAGCAATGCCAGCAGAGCAAGCAGGCCCAGCCTTAATCCAAGCCGCCACAGAAATTTTATTGTCTTTTTGAACATAAGTTTTTTACTTAACTAACGTTGAAAGATCCAACCCCGAAGCCTTTACATAAAGTTCAAACTCTGAATACAGCGTATCGTCTGTAACTTGTATTTCATCCATGCCATAGACAGTTTGCAATGAGGTTTTCCCATCGGGCGAGAGGATCATATCTATGAAGGCGCGCTGGATGACGCGGCGCATTTCAATTGGCAATGAATTAGAGGCGGCTATATTTTCGTAGGGAATAATATTCGGCATGCGCCAGATGACCGCCACGCGCTCGGTTACATCGGGGTAATTCGCTTCCAGCGCCGGGATATGACGCGCGTCAATGTATGTCGCGCCGAAGTTGCAAATATCCGCCGCATAAATCGCGCGTACTACACCCGGCTGTCCTTCAAGGAAAGCGCCACTTGGAATTCGCACTTTGCCTTTATTCAAGAAACCAAGCGGCACAACATATCCCGAGGGAGATTTATCGTCACTCCAGCATGGTTTTTTATCCTGAAATTGTTTGAGTGCGACATTTGCTTCAGCTGTGTTTTCATTGCGCGCGGGATCAAAAAACGGGACGAACTCACTATCGCGGTTGGCAATGAATTGTGCGCCGTAAAGCATTTGACCGTTACGCGTGCTCGCCATAATGGCTGTGACTGAATCATTTTCGCGCGCGAGTGCATACCCAAAAGGTGAAAGCATGGCAATATGCGCATTGCCTTTGTTCAACGCATCCACGAGGCTGGCTTCATTGGATGGCGCAATGGTCACCACGTGATAGCCGGTTTGTTTTTCAATGAACGCGGCAAGGCCTTCCCCGGCTGTGATCGTTTCAGGGTCGACGTGTTCAGAGGGTGCAAGCGCGAGAATCAACGGGTTTTTCTCAGTACCCAATTTGGGGGGCGCAGGAAGTGTCGGCGTGGGCGCAAAAACTGTCGCGGTAGCGGTTGGAGTCACTTTGGGGTTGCCCGCAGCCAGCCGAATCGGGAGGTTGCATCCAAGAATTGCAAGGGAGAGTACAAGCAGGAATTTTTTCATTTTATATAGGCTCACATAATAACTCTGATGTTGCTATAATAACAGGACTTCTTACTCCAAAGTCGGGAGACTTTGGAGTCCGTTAAACGAAAGGATAATCATGAAAAACACTTTGAACATCGTTATGTCTATATTGATTTTAGTCGTACTTGCTGCGGGTGTATATTTTATCGTAAAGACTGTGCGCGAGAGCGCAGCGGCGGCGACCGCCCCTTTCCAACAGGTTAATCAGGCAAATCAATCTTTGCAGACTCAGCTCGCGCAGATGATGAACCCAACGCCCACCATCATTGTTGACCCGGTGACTTACATCAGTAATATCCGCGCGCTGGCGAGACTTGAAACTATTCAATACAGCGTAGAGCGGGTCGTTACTTGTGACAACGGTCTAACAGATTTTTTTGGCGTACGAAATGAGAGAATGTTATTTGCCGGACACGGGTTTGTTATCGCCGGAATTGACATGGAGAAAATCCAACCCGGTGACATGAATTTACAAGGCGGCACTTTATATGTGAAACTTCCTCCGGCGGAACTTTTTGTTGTCACTTTGGATAATGAAAAATCCCAGCGGTACCCGCTTACGGATGGTCCTCTTGCCCCGGACACAAATCTTGAAACCATTTGCCGCCAGGCTGCCGAGGCCGCGATCCGCACGGCTGTTTTGGAAGACGGTATCTTAGCACAAGCGCAGTCAAATGCCGAAAATTATTTTTACCGATTCTTTACCGAGCAGCTGGGGTATGACAAGGTGCAGTTCGTACGATAATAACAGCAGGCCCTAAAGATTTCAAAATATTTAGGGCCTTTTTTCTATGGCGTACAGTTGGCGGGGAAATTTAACTGCTCAATAACATCATTCGGTTTTAAAATATGAATCTTAATCCAATAGTCGCCGGCGACAGGGACTTGATAATACCCATTGGCAAGCTGCACGCCTGACTCTTCAAAGATTAGCGTGTTCTCGGCAGAAATATATCCTGTGCTGGATTCCAAACGCCACATCACAAGAGCGGGACCGTTCGCGGTTATTTTAGATTCAAAAAAAACGGTTTGTGGAAATTGATCACATGCGACGATGATGCGATCCGGTTCGGTGCGCAGGCTGATTTTGGTCACCGCAACCAGCGGCGGGTTGATCACCGGTAAAAATTCCGCATCGCCTTGGACTTCGGTCACGCTCGCAGATACCCAGCAAACCCCGCCCGGATTGCCGGGGTCGCGAATATACCACCACATGGAATTTTGACTTCTGCCAATCACATGCGCAGACTGATCCTTCTTCAATTCGTTTACGAATGCATAAACGATCCCGGGACCATATCGGCAGTTGATGATTTCATTCGTGACGCGAAGAGTCAACTCCACGGGAGTAGCGGTGTATGGAATCAACGTGGGCGTGGATATCGGGCGCAGAGTCCCTGTCGATGGGATGGGTGGCGGCGCGGATATTTTCGCGGCGCAAGCCATCAACAAAGTGGAGAGCAATCCTGTGAGTAGAATGCGGCGTTTCATTTTTTTCTTCCTTGAAGTCAAATAGAAAATAGGTTCGTGTCTACGGACCTATCTACTTGACATTGAATATTTTGACGGTTGAGGAAGAGAGACCAGATTAGTTTTCAAGTGAAACAAGCAGCAGAACACGGGTTCGGGATAAGAAATAATATAGCCCGCTTTTATTTTATCGCTTAACTTACAAACTCATCATTCAACGTCTTCAGGCGTTACTGCATTTACATCCTGCGCATATACTTCCGAAAGCAGGGTTTGCAACTGGCTGGCAATCGTTATAATTTTTGCTTCTTCATTCTTGAGGCTGTTCGCGATGATAGGCGGAACAAGCGCCTCCGTCCATGCGGCATATTGTTTACTTAACAGACGATAGTTTCCAACATGAATATCCAGCAGGGATAGCAAATGCTCCACCTGACTTTCCGCTTTCATCCAGGTTGCTTGATTAACTGAAATACCTAACGCCATTTCTTTGCTTGTAATACCTGGCTGTGCTGGAGCTGCGGGCACCTCCGGTTTGGGCGGTTCAATTTTTGGCTGAGCCTGTTTGCGTCGTTCGCGCCGTTCTTCCAGAATTTTCTGACATTCATCAAACAGGAAACTTACGGCTTTCAGCAGGATGGGTATTGCAGTGGTTTCCAACATTGGGTTAACTCCTGTGTTTATATAAATAGACTCACGCTAACTTTTTTTAAATTCGCGCAGATTGGCGTAGATTAGCGGATAAAGACTACGCGTCATCATTGATCTCGGAAACTTCCTTTTCCAAAAGCGCTATCTTCTTTTCGGTCTCGATGATCTGCGCCTGAAAACGTTCAATTTCATTATGCGTAGCTACATCCACATCGATCCCTTTGAGCGCCTCACGTTCCTTGACCTTTGATAAATCATTGAGCAGAATCGCGCGCACATCCTTCGACTTTTCAAGTGTTTCCATCAAATTTTTGCGCCGGTTTTGTTTTGTATCAATGGGTTGAATGCGGCGCACAGATTTTTCGATGGCGCGCGAAAATGTATCGAGGTCGAAGCGATCCTTTTGCAGATAATAATCCAATCCATACTCGTCGCGCAAATCCAGCACTTGATCCGAGGTCATATCCGATCCGCTGATCACCACACATGCCATATACGGGTGACGCGTCTTGATAAAGTGGATGGCTTCCTTGCCGCGCATCACCAGGGTTCTATCTTTCCCTGTCTCGAAACGCAAATCAATCACTGCCAGATAATAGGGAGCGCCGACATTATATGCGCTCTGAATTTTTTCATGCGCCTCTTCCAAAGTGGAGACCGCGTCGGCGGTATGCCCTAACATGCGCGCTGTTTCACTGATGGTTGTGCGCCAGTCGCCTTCATCATCAAGGATGATAATTTTCAAAGATTTTGATTTTTCCAACATACATATCTCCTGTTACTTTACTGGAAGGGATTTGCCTTCGCTATGCACCGGTATCCTGATTGAGCAGGTGGTGCCTTCCTTCCAGACGCTTTCCATTTTCACACTGCCCCCCAGCCCCTCCATGTAATCCCTTGCCCAAAACAACCCAAGTCCGAGCGCGCCGGGTTTGGTGGTCCACTTGATCTCGAAAACTTTACCGATATTTTCAGGCCGAACGCCAACTCCATTATCGCGGATATTTACCTCGATCATGGATGTGTCACACATGCGGCTTTCGATCCACAGGTGACGCTGGCTGCCTTTTTCCGCGAGGGCTTCCACCGAATTTTTAATGACGCTGCGAAAAATCTCGATGAGAATCTCCTGCGAAGCATAGACATTGGATAAATTATCAACGAGGGAAAGATGCAGCCAATCCTCCGGGGTGGAGATGACTTTCCCCAACGCGTGAAGCAGACATCCATTGATCTCCACCGGCTCTCGAATTGCCAGCGTCCACGGAGATTGCAATTGCTCCAGAAGTGCCGCGATCTCATTCAGCCGATTAATAACCGGCGGCACCAATTTCTCCAACAAATCGCGGCGCTGCTCCGGGTCGCGGTCATTCATATCCAGATTTTTCAGGATCTGTAAATTCCCGCGGATCACGCCAATATGATTGCGGAAAGTATGCACCGACGCGGACGCGCTGAAAGCCATCCGCCCGAGGATTTCTGCGGCGGCGCGGCGATCTTCGCTTTGCCGATACAACGCGGCGTTTCGAAGTCCAGCCGCGGCTTGATGTCCAAACGTGCGCAAGACCTCGATCTCCCAGCTGCTGAATTTTTGAGATTGAGTCGCCGCAAATAAATTCCCTACAAATTGCTGGTCAAGAAAGAACGGCACCGAGATGACCTGTTTGATTCCGAGACTGTCTTGAATGCCTGCCACGGCATTATAAGCAACCTCAGGAACCACCGGAGTAAACAGATCAAATAAACCGGTACTGGTGACTGGCTCTTTGGCCCTGGCAGATTTTACGCCCAGGTTATTTTTATATTTATTATCATGCACGTATACGCGCGCAGCCAACGGGTCGCGCAAACTTATCGGAAATCCCAAAAGGCGCGAAACCTGACCTTCCCATTGATCGATCTGTTCGCCAGACACCAAACCCGGGTCAACGTAAATGGCGCGCACGGGCAGGGCATCATCTGCTTCGTACGTTGCGACCATGGCTGCGGCATATCCCAGATCAGTCACAATGCCTTGCGCAATGGCCTCGAGAATTTTCCCCTCGCTGGCAAGGCTGCGATGCATGTTCAGGATCAACTTTTGCATGATCTCTACATGCAAATGTCTGCGTTCACTTAGAATGGCAGCGGCAATATGACGGGTCAAAGTGGTCAGGATAAGTTTGTCTGCTTCTGTAATTTTAGAACGACTGGCGGCAAATAAATTCCCCACATACTCCTGCTCAGTCTTTCCATTTGATGTTGTGGTATTCAGGAAGAATGGAACCGCGATTACCTGCTGGATACCCAGCGCATCCTGTATTCCCCGAATGGCGCTGCGTGTTGAGTTGGGAATGACGGGCGTGAACAAATCAAATAATTCGGCGCTGATGACGGGCTCTCCCGCGTCAGAAGCCTTCACGCTCAAGTTATTCCGGTATTCAGGACGATGTACATAAACCCTGGCGATGACCGGGTTCGCTAATTGAATTGGCTGTTGCGGCGTGAACTGGCCGATTTGCTGCTCCCAAAGTGTAATCTGTTCAGCGCTCGCCAGGTTGGGATCAACGTAGACCGCCCGCACCGGCAGGACATCGCCCTGTTCGTAGGTTGCCACCATTGCCCCCACATATCCCAAAGCATTGACCAGGTCATATACGATCCTGTCCAGCGTTGCCTGTAAATCAGCCCCGGTGCCATTGCCGGTAAAAGTATAAGATGGGTGTTCAGCGCGGCGGCTGGCGGCAGTTTTTTTCACCTGGCGTTTGCCAAGGATAAAAAAGATACCGTAAATAATCCAGGAAATGGGGGGGATGTGCGCAAAGAACTTCACAAAAGGCGAATTCAAGAAGCCTTTTATGAGTTTTTTTATTTGATCTTTTAACTTTGTTGTAGCTGCCATGCACCCTCAAGCGTTCAACTGGAAGATGAGTATGTACAATATTTTGGTTGGACGGCGCAAGTATAGCACAAGCAATCCTATGTTTTTTAGCTTGTCTTGCTGCTTCAGAAATTCTCATACAAGGACTTTAGTTCCCACCGACGAGTGCGTGATCATTTTGTTCTGATTACACGGCTAATTTTCGCAATTGAAAAAACCTTCAAGCGCCTCATTCACCTGTTCGGGCTGTTCATACATGGGCATATGTCCTGCGTTCTCGATAAGCCAAAAGCGATCCGGGGAAAGCCAATCTGCAATCACCTTTGCCCAGACTGAATCCAAAGTTCGGTTCTGTGCACCCCATCCCAACAAGGCGGGCGGGAATTGAGCCGGTCTTTCCCGACGTTGGCTGAAAATACTAAAACTATCCAACCCCATTACCAGCCAATACAGCGACGCCCGCAAATTGGGATCAAGGCGCTGCTGTTCGACAAATCGACTAAGCTGCGGATGCAAATCAGGCTCACCGTCTGCGTAGAGCAAATCCGCGCTCAGGCGCTGCAAGGCTGGATGACTGGCAGCATTGAGCATGTGCCGGTAAAGTATCTTGCCTAAAGCAGTGGAAGGTCGCAGTGCCGCCCAAAACTGCAAGCGCGGATTGAGCATCGGCGGCCCGCCGCAGATATTGAACAATGCCAACGCTTTCACTTTTTCGGGCTGGCGTAATGCGAACTCGAGCGCAATCGAAGACCCGATACAATTCCCCACCAAAATGGGATTGGCGCAATCTAAAGTTTCGAGCAAATCCGATAAACCCTGTACATAAGTGTCCAGAGTCAGCGGCGCAGAAGGTCGATGTGAACGCCCAAACCCGGGCAAGTCGGGAGCAATGACTCGGTATTTGGAAGAGAAGTGCTGAAGTTGATATATCCAATTCCATAATGTCCCACCGCCGTTATGCAAAAACACAATCGGCGTACCTGCGCCCGCCTCAAAGACATTCCACGTTTGGCCGCGTATCACATGTTGAACCTGAAATCCTTCAAATGCAATTTGAGATTGTTCAGGGCGGTTTTGTAAATTTTGAAGATAAGGTGAAAGAGTCAAATTTTTTCCGCATTGGGTATTTGTTGTAATTACCTGCCTTACGCAAGCAAAACTCCGAAGGAGTGGAATGATTATAGATTTGTGGAAAATCGGCACGATAACCCCGAAGGGGTGTCATGTTTTTATGAAGCAACCATGCCATCCCTTCGGGATTAAGTTCTGTATAAGGTGAGGTAATTATCAGTAGATCACGAAAACGTAGTAACGACTTCAGTCGTTCGGCTAAAAAGCGACTAAAGTCGCAACTACGAAGTCTTTTCGTGAAGTACTGATTATACAAAACAAGGCAAGCCGTGAAGCCTACCCTGCTGTGTGACCTATTTTATTCCAGTCGCTTATTCGAGCATTGCCCCAGCCGCCTGTGGATTAAAGCCATCAGACCATTTTGTTTCTTTATTATATGTAGCGCCGTTCAAATCCGCGCCGCTCAGGTTTGCACCCACGAGGTTGGCGTAGTTCAGGTTGGCTTTGTTCAGCGTTGCCCCGCTTAAGTCTGCGCCTTGAAGATTGGCATCGCTCAGATCAGATTCTAATAAGACAGCCCCGTGGAGATTCGCTCCTTGAAGATTTGCATCACTCAAGTTCGCTTTTCTCAAGTCGGCGTAGCGCAGCCGGGCGGCGTTGAGGTAAGCCCCGCTCAGATCAGTGCCGCTCAAATCTGCTTTGCTCAGGTCACAGCCGGCCAGGTTCAACGGCTTCGGCTTCTGTAGCAATAAGTCAAGTTGTTCTTCTGTAAATTCCATGATTTTTTCCTTTCGATTTTTGTTATAACGACTTGCCGACCACAGCCCCATCCGCCACAAGTTGGCGCATGGTTTCCATATAGCCATACATGACCGTATCCGCTTCGATGAACGGGATGTGTTCGCGGATCAGCGCATACGCGCCGCGAGTCCCCTGCCCGAGATTTTTCTCCGCTCCGATGATTTGCTTGCGAAAATCGATTCCTTGCGCCGCGGACATCAACTCGATGGCGAGGATTCGCTCCACGTTATCCACCACGCCGCGTAATTTGATTCCAGCCGTCGCGCCCATGCTGACATGATCCTCCACATTCGCGGAGGTGGGAATCGTATCCACACTGGCGGGATGAGATAACACTTTGTTTTCCGTCGCAAGTGCGGCAGCAGTGTATTGAAGAATCATAAATCCGCTGTTCAATCCGCCTTCGTTGGTGAGAAATGCGGGCAGCGTGTGCGTGTTGGAAGATTCATCCGTGAGGCGCATGGTGCGGCGCTCTGAGATGTTGCCCAACTCCGCGACGGAGAACGCGAGATAATCCATCGCGATGGCGAGCGGCTCACCGTGGAAATTTCCGCCGGAGAGCACGGAGATTTCATTGGTTGCATCATCAATAAAAATGAGCGGATTATCGGTAACGGCATTCAACTCGATTTCAAAAACCCAGCGCGAATATGCAATCGCATCGCGGATCGCGCCGTGGACCTGCGGCATACAGCGCAGCGTGTACGCATCCTGAACATTGAGCGAGCTATGTTCGCGCTTGAACTCGCTATCTTTTAATATACTTCGCAAATTACTCGCACATTCCATCTGGCGCGGAAATGGACGCAACGCGTGAATGCGTTCGTCAAATGCGAGGTCGGTTCCGTTCAGCGCTTCAAGACTCAAACAGCCCGCGATGTCTGCCGTTTGGCTGTATCTTTCAGCGCGGAGAGTTTGCAACACACCGAGCGCGGTCATCACCGAAGTTCCGTTCGTTAATGCCAAGCCTTCTTTCGCCGCCAATTTAATCGGATTTAATTTCGCGCGTTTGAATGCCTCCGCGCCTGAGATTTTTTCACCCTGATATTCAACCACGCCTTCGCCGATGATCGGCAGCGCCATGTGCGCGAGCGGCGCTAAATCACCGCTTGCGCCGAGCGATCCTTTTTCGGGGATGATGGGATGAATGCCCGCGTTAAGCATATCAATCAGCAGTTGCAAAGTGGAGAGTCGAATCCCTGAATGTCCGCGTGAAAGTGTGTTCGCGCGGATTAACATAATGGCGCGAGTCGTTGGGATATCAAACGCGTCACCAACTCCAACTGCGTGACTGACCAAAATATTATGCTGAAGTAATTCCACTTGATCGGGCGGGATGATTCTGTCTTTGAACGCGCCGAAGCCTGTTGTGATGCCATACGCGATCACTCCGCGCTCGAGCAGAGTCTGCACCGCATCCGCTGCGCGCGTGACGAGTTTTTTCGCATCCGCGCTAATCTCCACGCGCGGCGAATTGGGTTCGCCATGCGCAATTGCGTACACTTGATCGAAAGTTAAACTTGTGCCGTCTAAATAAATTGTTTCCATGAGTCCTCTGTGGCGCAGGCTTAAGCCTGTGTTACTTCATCATCGGCACTTTAACGCCGTTGGCTTTTGCAAATGTGATCGCTTCATCATAACCCGCATCCACATGGCGGACGACGCCCATGCCCGGGTCGGAAGTTAATACGCGCTCGATGCGCTTCGCGGCTTCGGGCGTTCCATCCGCGACGATGACCTGCCCCGCGTGGATACTGAATCCGATGCCGACTCCGCCGCCGTGATGGATGCTGACCCACGTCGCGCCGTTGACCGCATTGACCAGCGCATTGAGCAGCGGCCAATCCGCGATGGCATCTGAACCGTCTTTCATCGCTTCGGTTTCGCGGTTGGGACTCGCCACCGAGCCGGAGTCCAAATGGTCGCGTCCGATCACAATCGGCGCTTTGAGCTCTCCGCTGGCGACCATCGCATTGAGTTTCAGACCTGCCCGCGCGCGTTCGCCATATCCGAGCCAGCAGATTCGCGCGGGCAAGCCTTGAAATTCAACTTGCGCGCGCGCCATCGTCAGCCAGCGTTTAAGATGCGCGTCATCGGGGAATAATTCCAACATGGCTTGATCGGTTTTATAAATATCTTCGGGGTCGCCGGAAAGCGCCACCCAGCGAAAGGGACCTTTGCCCTCGCAAAACAGCGGACGAATATACGCGGGCACGAAACCCGGATATTCAAATGCGTTGCTCACGCCGTTGTCTAATGCGCGTTGACGGATATTATTTCCATAATCAAAAACGACGCTGCCTTTTGCTTTCCACGCCAACATGGCTTGCACATGCGTAGACATGGAATCCATCGCGCGTTTTTCATATTCTTTTGGATCGCTTTCGCGCAAAGCAGTTGCCTGCTCCAAAGTTAAACCAGCGGGGATGTATCCATACATCACATCATGCGCGGAGGTTTGATCGGTGACGACATCAGGGACGACTCCGCGCGCCAACAATTCCGGAAGGATTTCTGCGGCATTGCCAACCAGCGCAATTGATTTTCCTATGCCCGCTTTCATCGCTTCTTCTGCAAGAGTCATTGCCTCTTCAATCGTATCGCAAACCGCATCCACTTGACGCAAAGACAAACGCCGTTCTGCGCGCCAGCGATCCACTTCAACGATGACGCCCACTCCTTCATTCATAGTAATTGCTAAAGGCTGTGCGCCGCCCATTTCGCCAAGACCGGCGGTGAGCACCAATTTGCCTTTCAATGTTCCCCAGCCATTTAAGCGAGCCAGCGCGCCGAAAGTTTCGTATGTGCCCTGCAAAATTCCTTGTGTTCCAATATAAATCCAACTGCCCGCGGTCATCTGCCCGTACATGATCAAGCCTTCTTTTTCCCACTTGTCGAAGTTTTCCTGCGTGGCCCAATGCGGAACGATGTTGCTGTTCGCCAGCAAGACGCGCGGCGCATCCAGATGTGTGCGGAAAATTGCAACCGGCTTGCCGGATTGCACAAGCAGCGTCTCATCGGGTTCGAGATTTTTCAGCGATTCAAGAATCGCGTCATACGATTCCCAATTGCGCGCGGCTCTTCCGCGTCCGCCATAAACAATTAAATTATCGGGGTCAAAAGCAACCTGCGGGTCAAGATTATTTTGAAGCATACGATATGCGGCTTCAATTTGCCAGTTCTTACAAGTCAGAGTCGTTCCTTGCGGGGCATGGATTTCTCGTTTCATGGCTGCATTCCTTTTGTGATGTGGATTTTCTTCCATTATATGCGAGACTCTATTCAAAAATAAAATGGGAATATAATCAAAAAATGAACATCCAAGCCCTGCTCGAACGCTCCGCCCGCGACCACGCGCACCTTTGTCCGCGCCAGATTCTTGGCGTGCGCATGGGTTTGCATGGAATCGAAATTTTGCAAATCGAACCCAATTGCGAAAACAAACGCCTGTTCATCATCGCCGAAACGGACGGCTGTTTTGTGGATGGCGTCACCGCCGCGACAAATTGCGCGATCGGTCATCGCACCTTGCGCGTGGAGGATTACGGCAAAGTCGCCGCGACATTTATCGACACGCAAACCGACTGCGCGGTACGCATCTCCCCCGTGCTGGATATTCGCGAACGCGCTTATATCCACGCCCCCGCAGCGCCGAGTCGTTATCAATCCCAACTGCAAGCCTACCAAAACATGCCCGCGGATGAAATGTTCAAAGTTGAAAATGTCACATTGAACATCAACCTCGCACAAATCATTGCGCGTCCGGGGCTGCGAGTCAAATGCGAACGCTGCGGCGAAGAGATTATGAATCAGCGCGAAGTCATTCAAAACGGAGTGACGCTCTGTCACACTTGCGCGCACGGCGGATATTATGCGGGACAAAATATTATTTCATCCCGCATTGCCGCGCAATAAAAATAAAAAAACATCCTTGCCCCCGAATGAACAGGGACAAGGATATTTTTTATATTGGGTTGATTATTTCTTCCTGCGGAAAATTGATTTTCGCAAGGATACTCCGCCGACTACGCCAAACACCATTGCCACTACAAGAAAGCGAATGGGGTTGGGTAATATTTCCGCGAGGGTTTTTACTGAAGCGTCGTTATTTTTCAAAGCGATTGAAGTTACGCGGGAAAATGCAGGAGGCGGGATGGTCTTTGCTTCGCCGGAAGAGTGCATTTGATCCGCGTGGCATTTACTGCATGTCTCAATATTCGGTTTGAAATCATGGTCCGGCATTTTATGGAAGTCGTCATTTCCGCTTGGATCGCCGAGGTGGCAATCTATGCAGGTAATGTTGGCTTCTGCGTGGATGGAATGCTCGGAAGTTTTCGTAAGATCCTTGTGGCAATTCTCGCACAAACTTGAATCTGTAGCGCCATGTGCTCCCCCGCTGGTTTTTAGCGAAGTGGTGTGCGGATTATGGCAATCAGTGCACGTCAGGGAATTTTGGAAGTGGACACTGTTTTTCCATTTACCCCAATCAAAGCGGTCGCTGGTGTGGCAGGTATTGCAATTTGCCTCAGCCTTCTCAACGGACACAGCGGCATCCGGATGGTTTTCCGGAATCACCCCATGGCAGGCTTCACAACTAATCCCGTCCGATTTCCGTGTATTTGTGGCTTTATCATATCCGGTAACGTGACAGGCGGCACATTCGATTGGCATCTCTTTTTTCACCCAAAAATCAGAAAAAGATGGCGTCTGGTTGATAACGTCCGCGGTTTGGTTTGGCATCTCCTTATGACATGCGACACAATTCGATCCTTGTGACATCGCGCCTTTTGACTCCGTGTCGCTATGCGCGCTTATATGCCAGCCGGCGTAAATCTCACTATGGCAGGAAGCACAGTCCTTTTTCTCGGCAACAACTTGCGCGGGCAAAATCATGGGTTTTATCAATACCACAAGCCAGATCACACCTGCAAGCGCAACCATGGCAGTGAGTATGATCAAAAAATATATGAAACGAATTTGCAACCTCGCGAAGATTCTTTCTAATAAGTTTGTCCGCTTCTTTACCATGATAGATTCCTTCTTTTGTTTTCCATCTTTTATTCTCTACCATATCTTCCCCTCGTAAAAACCCTAAAGGTCTTTTTTGTTGATCGTAAATTTTCGAAGGAAAGCAGACCTTTAGGGTTTGCGTATACGGTGGAGAAATCTTTTATTTATATATACCAGTTTAGATGAATAGAAAAAAAAGGTAAATTCGGGTTTCACCCAATCTTTGCAAGCTCATACATGCTGTGCGGGTGGGGTATTTGCCCCATACGCCGGGTGTCACAATGTAAATCAATTGAAGCGTTTATGTTGGAAGATTAATAACTCACCTTACACCTTCCCCTTCGGGGGAAGGTGTGGGGATGAGGGAGATAATGGATAAAAAAGACCGACTGCGCGTCGGCCTTCTTTATCCATTATCAGTACTTCACGAAAAGACTTCGTAGTTGCGACTTTAGTCGCTTTTTAGCCGAACGACTGAAGTCGTTACTACGTTTTCGTGATCTACTGATTATCTTGATACCCTTACACTTTGTTTTTGAGACACGGAAAACGCAGATGAACGCGGGTTTTTTTGACGAAACGCCCGAAAAAACGCCTTGAATCCGCGTCCTGATTTTAAGAGTGTAAGGGTATCAGTCCATTATCCTAAATTTCCAATCAGTTTTTCAACTTCTTCCAAAACCTCCCCCGACTTCACCAGCGCCTTCATTGCATTGTGATCGTTAAACAGCGGACGGTCAACTTCGAGGTGCGCCACATACTTGCGGATCACTTCGCGCGCTTTGAGCAAACCATTGCCCGGCGTGAACTCGCGAAAGTCCAATGCCTGTATTCGTTCCGTACATAATTTATTTTGCCGCCAGTTTTTCTTCAACCATGGCGCGGCATATTTTAATTCGTTCCAATGCCTCTGGCGCCAACTCAACTTTCTCATTGAAACGCGCAGCCGCAACAAGTTTTTCAATCATAAGCGATGAACCATCGAGAATGATTGTCATAGGATTCTCCTTTTTGAGAATTGTACTCCCAAACAAATGCAATACTTCAAGCCTGTTTTGCAAGCGTATCTTGTATAATCCAGCAACCCTAAAACTTGCGGTTCATAAATATTTTATGTCTTCCTTCACTTATTTTCTCAAACTCATTACTCAGTTGGGAATTCGCCAACTATCCCTTTTTGCGCTGTATAAACTTGGATTGAAAATGGGGCATTATAGACGCTTCATGACGGTTGCAAGTAATCAGTTATCAGTAATCAGTTATCAGTTATTGTTCACGCTCCCCTCACGCGAATCGCTTTTGCAAACACTTGGCGAGGATGGAAAAGAGAAATTAATTATAGAAGCCGATGAGGTCGTTGCGGGGAAATTCCGCATGTTTGGCGGCGAACTTGTGGGCATAAAATTAACCGGTGATTGGCAATCCGCGCATTGGACGGATTTTGAAGATGGGAAGATTAAACTCGAAGGCGATATAAAATTTATTTGGGAGCCTGCACGTTTCGGGTGGGCATTTATTTTGGGGCGCGCGTATCACATCACACAAAATGAAAAATATGCTGAAGCCTTCTGGAAATATTTTGAGACCTTCAGCGAATCGAATCCCGTAAACATTGGGGCGCATTGGATGAACGGGCAGGAAGTCGCGTTGCGTCTCATGGTGTTTGCGTGGGCGCTGCATGTTTTTCCATCTACTGAAAAACAAAAAACTCAACTGCTTCAATCCATTGCCGAACACGCGGCGCGCATTCCGCTGACGCTCGTGTATGCGCGCGCGCAAAATAATAACCATCTTGTCACCGAAGCCGCCGCGTTGTATACCGCAGGCTTAATGTTGAAAAATAAAACCTGGCGCGCGCTTGGATGGAAGTGGTTCAACTGGGCGCTGCAAAATCAGATCAGCGGCTACGGCGAATATATTCAGCACAGCGTCAACTACCATCGTGTGATGCTGCAAAGCGCTTTGTGGATCAACTTTATTAAACAGGATGTCTTCCCCGTGAATAGTTCACAAGCGCTGAGTCGTTCTGCTCACTGGTTGTTTTCTCTGCTCGATAGCGCTTCAGGCTCGACCCCCAATTTGGGTTCTGTTGACGGGGCTTTGATCCTGCCGCTGAGTATTTGCAATTTCCACGATTATCGTCCCACGGTGCAAGCCGCCGCGCGCGCGTTCTTAAGAACCAATTTGCAATCCGGCATTTGGGATGAAATGTCATTATGGCTGAATCTGCCCGCCAATGAGCGCATTATCAATTCGGATGATTACCTGACCGATAATATTCACGGAAAAAATTCGTGGGCGTATCTTCGCGCGTCTACGTTCAAGAGTCGGCTCGCGCATATGGATCAGCTCCACTTGGATCTATGGTGGCGCGGGATAAATATCGCGCAAGATGCGGGGACTTATATGTATAACGCCGCGCCGCCTTGGGATAATCCGCTGGTAACGACGCGCGTACATAATACGGTCATGGTAAACGGTAAAGACCAAATGACTCGCGCAGGCAAATTTCTTGTATTGGATTGGGTGGACGCATATTCAAAAAGCATGATTGAGGCGGATGAAAATATCTTAATCTGTACGCAGGCGCATTATAGAGGACACAATTATGTAAAGCATCAGCGTACTGTTACCGCATACCGCAATGAGCGTTGGATAATCCGCGATGAAATGAGGACATATAAAGAACAGAAGCGAGTCTTCCTTTTGCATTGGTTGTTGGCGGATGGAGAATGGAAAATAGAGAATAGAGAACAGGGAATAGAGATTAGTTTGAAATCTCCGCATGGATGGATTACGCTTAAAATATATGCAACCTTTCAACCTTTCAACCTGCAACCTGCAACCATTTCCCTCGTCCGCGCAGGGGAGCTGATTTACGGTCAGCGCGATGTAAAACCCTACGAAGGCTGGGTCTCGCATACCTACGCACAAAAATCCCCTGCGCTTTCGTTGGCCGTGGAAGTTACATCTACGCGGGATGTGGAGTTTGTCAACGAGTTCATCTTCCCGCGCTAAATTCCCTTGACATAATTCAGTCGCTGAATTATGATTTATGTACAATAAAGTCTATTACAATACTAGACTTTCAGAGGCAGCAACAATGAGACTTTCCAAACGCGGCGAATACGGTTTACGGGCGATGATCGCTCTGGCGGAACCCGCTGAAAAAAGCAGCGCCCCACAAATGATGCAGATCAAGGACATTGCGGCGAGAGAGCAAATCTCCGCCAAGTTCCTTGAGCAAATTCTCCTCGCGCTAAAAAACGCGGGGATGTTGCACAGCAAAATGGGCGTTGGCGGCGGGTATTACCTGGCCAGGTCAGCCAAAGAGATCACCCTCGGACAGATTTTTCGCGTGTTGGATGGACCCGTAGCGCCGATCAAATGTGTGAGCCATATGGCTTACGAGCCTTGCGGCTGCCCCGATGAAGAGACCTGCGGCCTGCGCCTCACAATGAACGATGTGCGCAACGCGATTGCAGATATTCTCGACAACACTTCATTATCAGATGTCACCAAACGTCAGCACGCTGTCCGCAAAAAATTAGGCATCAAGTAACTTAAAGTGGGCGGCGGGTTATAAACCCGCCCTACAAAGTCCTTTTTATTTGCCTTGAAAGTATACTAGTACTATAGATTTTATAGAATACAAACGAGCACATTTGGCAGTTCCAAACAAGGAGAATATAAAATGCAAATCGAAATGGTTTTTCTTTTATATGTACTGGTGGGGTTTGTCGCGCAGATGATTGATGGCGCGCTTGGCATGGCATATGGAGTCAGTTCAAATACATTTCTACTTGGCATGGGCATTCCCCCCGCGGCAGCATCTGCCAGCGTGCACATGGCTGAGGTTGTGACCACCGGCATATCCGGTTTTTCACATTGGAAACTTGGCAACGTGGATTGGAAACTCGTGCGCCGATTATTGATCCCAGGCGTAATTGGCGGCGTGGTCGGCGCGTATATCCTAACTGCCCTTGACGGCGATGTGATCAAACCCTACATCGCGGCATATTTACTTGTGATGGGCATTATCATTATTTACAAGGCTTTTACGATGACTCCGAAAAAGAAAATGGATGAGTATCACGGTCCGCGTGTGAGCTGGCTGGGATTGGTGGGCGGATTCTGCGACGCGATCGGTGGAGGCGGCTGGGGACCGGTGGTTACATCCACATTGGTGGCTCGCGGTAAACATCCACGTATGACAATCGGGTCGGTCAATTTTTCGGAATTTTTTGTGACACTGGCAGAGTCAATCACGTTTGTGATCGCATTAAGTTTTACACAATATTGGCAGGTCATTTTAGGGCTACTTGTCGGCGGGGCAATTGCAGCACCAATTGCGGCTAGACTTTCGCAAAAACTACCAGTCAAGACATTGATGATCTTTGTCGGCTTGCTTATCATAGGGCTAAGCATTCGTACTATTGTTTTAGCTATGCAGTAAATAAGCGGAGCAACAAAAAGCAGACGGGCAAGTTTTCCCCTGTCTGCTTTTTGCATACGCACCTTGCAATCCAGCTTATAATCTCACGTATGAAACAACTTCGAGCGTTACTTCTATTCTTAACCTTCTTCGCGCTGTTCTCGCAGGTCTTCGCGCAATCGAATCAACCTGTGGCGCTGGTGATGACCGCGGATGGTCCGATCATGCCACCGATGCTGGAGTATTTCAGGCGCGGAATCAAGATCGCAAACCAGCGCGATGTGGAAGTGCTTATTATTCAATTGAACACGCCCGGCGGAAGCGTCAGCGCCATGTCGGATATGATCGCGGCGATCGGTGAAAGCGATGTGCCGGTGGTGATTTATGTTTCGCCAGCGGATGGACAAGCCGCGAGTGCGGGCGCGCTCATCACCATGGCGGGACATGCATCCGCGATGGCGCCGCGCACGGTGATCGGTGCTGCGAGTCCTATTGATAGTTCCGGCGCGGATATTGAGTCAACGTTACAGAAGAAAATAAAAGAAGACCTGAAAGCCAAAGCCCGCACCATGGTGGAACGGCGCGGCAAGGTTGCAACGCAACTGGCTGAGGCGATGATCGACGACGCGAAAGCGGTCACAGCCGATGAGGCGCTCAAAGCAGAACTGATCGACTTTATCGCAACTGATGCAAAAGATTTACTCAACAAACTTGACGGCTTCAAAGTAAATATCAACGGCGAAGCGCGCGTACTGCACACAAAAGACATTAGCCTAGAACCGCTTAATGCAAGTTTTATCGAACAACTTTTGGCAATGCTGACCGACCCGAACATCGTATTTTTGTTATTGGCGATCGGCGTACAGGCGATTCTGATTGAACTTTCAAGTCCCGGCGGATGGGTGTCGGGCTTCATCGGCGCGGTGTGCATCACGCTGGCAGTGTATGGCATGGGCGTGCTGCCGGTCAATTGGTTTGGGATTATTTTTCTCATCATCGCTTTTGTGTTGTTCATACTTGATATTAAAGCCGCGGCGCATGGCGCGTTGACGACGGCAGGCGTGGTCTCGTTTATTGTCGGCGCGCTGGTCTTGTTCAACTCTCCGGGGACGCCGCAGTTTCAGCGCGTGTCTGTTCCGCTGGTGATTGGCGCGGGGATTTTCATCGGACTGATATTTTTCACGATAATGGTCTTTGCATTACGCGCACAGCATGGAAAGATTCAAACCGGGGTTGAGTCACTCATCGGGAAAACAGGAACAGCTCGAACCTTCAGCGGAGGCGCGGGGCAAGTTCAGTTGGAAAGCGAATTATGGAGCGCAGAAAAATCTCCTGAGTCAGAATCCATCCGTAAGGGTGATTTGGTTGAAGTTGTCGAAGTGCGTGGTTTGAGATTAATCGTTAAGAAAAAATAGATGTCATTGCGAGGGCGCACTAAGTCCCGTTTTTCGGGATGTTCTTGCCCGAAGCAATCTCATGTCACACGGGATTGCTTCGTCGCTATCGCTCCTCGCAATGACATAAATCAGAGGATACAAATGGCTGTTACACCTACACGAGATAGAGTTGCTACACAAACGGAAGCGCGCCCGCTGCGCCGACCGGATTGGATCAAAGTGCGCGCGCCTTCGGGCGAGACGTTTGAGCGTTTACAGGTTTTGATGCGCTCGAAGGAATTGCACACAGTTTGCGAAGAGGCGATGTGCCCGAACCTCGGCGAGTGCTGGGGCAGCGGAACAGCGACATTCCTGATGCTCGGTGATGTTTGCACGCGCACGTGCGCGTTTTGCGACATCAAACACGGCAAGCCGGGATTATTGGATTGGGGCGAAGCGGAGCGCGTGGCGCAGGCTGTGAAGTCAATGGAGTTAAAGCACGCGGTGATTACCTCAGTGAACCGCGATGAAAGACGCGATGGCGGCGCGCCAATTTTCGCGATGGTGATTCGGCGCATCCGCGAAGTGCTGCCCGGCTGTTCGATTGAAGTGTTGATTCCCGATTTCAAAGGTTCGGCTGAAGCGTTGAAGATCGTAATGGATGCGCGCCCCGAAATTTTGAATCATAATGTGGAAACTGTTCCGCGTTTGTTCAAGACCGTTCAGCCGCAGGATAATTATGAATGGGCAGCGGCGACTCTCTCCAACGCGAAGAAACTCGACCCGGATGTGTTGACCAAATCTGGCATCATGCTCGGCTTGGGCGAAACGATGGACGAAGTCAAACAGGTGATGCGCGATCAACGCTCGTGGGGCGTGGATATTCTGACCATCGGTCAATATTTGCAGCCGAGTAAAAAACATCTGGCGATGGAACGCTATTACACGATGGAAGAATTCGCCGAACTGAAAGCCTTCGGCATGGAGATCGGCTTCAAGTGGGTCGAGTCGAATCCGCTGGTGCGCTCGTCGTATCACGCTGCGGAGCAGGTCCGCGCTTTGAGTGTGGTGCATCGCAAATTGTATGGGGAATCCGTTGTTCATAATCAATAAGCAGGCATCTGCTTGATGTATATAAATCTGCACTTCCTGCCATAATTAAATTGGTTATAATAAAAGATGGTTTACTTGACCCAAACCCTCGCCGTTTTTTATTTATAAGTAAAAGGATGCGCTCAAAATGTTAAATCTAAACTCAGTTATGATCGGATCGATGCAATCGAAAGCATTAGCTGCCTTCTATGAAAAGGTTATTGGAAAGCCCGCCGACATGGTCGATAACGAAAATGGTTTCTTTGGCTGGCAGGTCGGAGGTACCTTTTTAGGCGTCCTGGAACATTCCGAAATGGGCGGCAACACCAAAGATCCCGGGCGTGTGATGTTTAATTTTACAACCGCTCAAGTCAAGGAAGAGTTTGAGAGAATCAAGACACTCGGCGCTACAGTCATCAAGGAGCCCGGTGAAATGGGACAAGGCTTGATCGCAACGCTAGCTGATCCAGACGGAAACTACTTTCAACTAATGTCCCCAATGGGAGAGTAAATTGCTCCACTGGAGACGATTCGTATCGCAAATAGTATGCGCGTTGAACGTGGCGCACAGAAATTTGCATCGGAGAAAAGTTTAAGGTATGAGGATAAAAAAACTCCCGCAAGATTAGACCTCTCGCGGGAGTTTTTGTTTTATTCCAACCTACAACGTCGGGGCGAAGTATGACATTCCTAAAACAAAAATATGGACATAAGTTTCATAGCCCACAGCCAATAAAGAAAAAACGGAAAGCCCAATCACAAGATTCACTTTGCGTTTTTCAAGGACGGTCATAGCGTCCGCATCGGGTCGTTGGCGGGAAGAGCCATATTTAATAACATATAAATTGATGAATGCGCCCAATACGGCAAATACTTGTAATGGAATACGAACCTGCGCCGCATCCAACGTATGAAACGCGGGGGCAAGCGCGCCCATCAACGAGCCTGCCCCAAGGATAATCGCAAGCGGGCTGAGCGTGGTCACAATTGCGCATGGCGCGCCAAAAATGGTAAACAATATGGAACCCAAACTTATTCGCTGGCGCGTTGCAAGCAGATCAGTTTCATCTACAAAGACGGGCGCATTCTCGCGGTCTGATTTGCCGATACGATACACTTCCACAGGTTCGGCAAATCCGCGCACATTGATTTCTTCGGCGGCGATGTTGGGGTAATCTTCCGCCACTTGCGTGAAGGCTTTGCCATCCACGAGCACTTCGCCGGGTTTCGCGAACGCCTCAAGCCGCGACGCAAGATTAACCACATCGCCAATGGCAGTGTAATCTTTTCTGTCGGTTGAACCTAAGCGTCCCACGCGCGCAAAACCGGTGGCAACGCCCACGCGCGCCTGCAAGTCCAGCCCTAACTCTTTGGAAACAGATTTCAATCCCTCCTGAATGCCAAGCGCGGCGGTAGTCGCTCCGCGCGCATGTTTGGCGTTGGGGATCGGCGCGTTGAAAATCGCCATGACCGCATCACCGATGTATTTATCAATAAAAGCGTCATTCTTGTGCAGTACTTCGTTCGCCATTTTGAAAAATGCTTCGACCACTTCGTAGCTGCGTTCCGCGCCGAGGCGGTTGGTCATTTCGGTGAAGCTGGTCAGGTCGGCAAAGATCACAGACAGTTCGATCACGCGGCCTTCCTGCATATGAGTTTCACAGCGGTTGCAGATGTTCGGGTTGCGCGCGCTGCGCGTAATTCCGAACAAGTGAAAAAGCATGCCCAGCGGACCTGCGAGAGCGGTTCCGCACACTAAACATTCGTACGCTAATTTTTTTGTCATGCAAGTCTCCAACTTCTTTATTCAAGCATTGTACGGGGTTTAAAGTCTGCCAGCGTTACGGTTTTGTGGCAATGAATTTTTGCCCGCGGTTATGACAATCCCTTTTTAGATTTTATTACGGTTTTAAGCAAACGCTTATCTCAACGAGTGTATACTCCCACTATATCATGGATAAAAATTTGTCCGCCCAGGAAAAATCCGCGCGCCTGCAAGCGGATTTCAGTATACATATTGAGCCGCAAAATTGGCTGCCGAATGAGTTCGACGAGTTGCATCATACGTTGTCTCTTTTTGCAAATATATTCGGCGGCGCTGGTCGCTCTGGCATGGCGGGAACAGTCGGAACATCACGCAAGACCTGCAGTGGATTATTTAGGCGCAGATTTGCTCTCATCCAGTGTCGTGATTCTCTTAATCGGGTTGATGGAATTCGGCACATTCAACAGTTGGATATTGATCGGCGTGGCCATAGCGCTCTTTATCGTTTTGTTTTGGGTTGAACAACGCGCCGCTGACCCGATCCTGCCGCTGATACTTTTCCGCGACCGCTTATTCGCCACAGCAGTCGCGCATGGCATCTTCACGGGCTGGGCTTTATTCGGGAGCATTTCTTTCATTCCGCTCTTCGTTCAATCGGTGATGGGCACCAGCGCGATGCAAGCCGGCATCACCATCACACCCATGCTGCTGGGTTGGGTCACTGCCAGCATCGTCGGCATGCGTTTAATCCTGACGGTTGGCTATCGCAAACTGGGATTGGTCGGCACGGCGTTATTTGCGACCGGCGCGTTCCTGATATTGATCGCGCAAAGTCAACTTGAAAGTTAAAAGAAAACTCCCGCCAGACTAAAAATCTTGACGGGAGTTTTATAACAGGCTGAATCCTGGCAGCATTTTTATCTCTGCCGCAGTGGGTTGTGGAATGACGAAACAGGCCCTTGACAACTTACTAACTAGTAAGTAAAATCCTATCTATGGTTAAGATCGAAAACACCAAACGGACAATTCTAAATCTGGCTGAATCCTTATTGCAGGATAAAGGCTTCAACGGTTTTAGTTATGCCCACATCTCATCTGACCTTGGCGTGAAGAACGCCGCGATCCATTACCACTACCCGACCAAAGAGATCTTGGTTTGCGCGGTCATTGAACGGTATCGCGATCGTTTCAAGTTGTGGATCAATAATTCACGCGTGAAGGACCTTGCGCCGGAGAAAAAACTGGATTGGTTCTTTAGTATTTATTCCGATTTCCGCGCGGACAATGGCAAGGTCTGTCTGGTGGGCTCGTTGGAAGCGGAATTTAATTCGATCCCCGGCGCGGTACAGGAGGAAGTGCAGGCAATGCATAAGGAATTACTGGCGTGGCTGCAAGGAATGCTCAAAGAAGGTCGGGACGCGGGCGTATTCAACTTCAGCGGTGAACCGGCGAACAAAGCCGCCTTGATCCTCTCCAGCCTGCAGGGTGCTTTGCAGATGGCGCGCGCATTGGGATCCAAAAAATTCCGCGATGTGATTGAACAGCATAAACTGGATTTGCTCGCGTAAATTTTTTTATCGTCAAAACTTACTACTTAGTAAGTACTATTTTATAGGAGAACAAATGGTAACTTTAGAATCTACTTCAACAAAATATCCCGGAATTGTCAGGAAGGCGTATCAGGCATTTTTCAGCCCGCAGCAATATGAGGTCAAATCTGTGGATTGCGAAATCGTCGAACGCGGAAACAATTACCGCATCCCATTTGACGACGGCGAGTTGGCTGTCACAACCTGGGGCGATAGCGGCCCCGCTGTTTTGTTGATGCATGGCTGGGGCGGCGCGCGCGCGCAAATGACCGGCTTTGTCGATCCGCTGTTGGCTGCCGGATATCGCGTTGTGGCTTATGACCAGCCCGCGCACGGTCAATCTGACGGCAAGATGACCAACGTCCTCGAGATTTCCGCAACCATGGATTTGATCACGAAACAGGAAGGGGATTTCGAAGTGATCATCGCGCATTCATTCGGGACGTTGATCACATCCCACGCGCTGGCTAATCGCAATTTTCCGTCTCCATCCAAGTTGATATATTTCGGCGCCTTCAACCGCCTGCTGGATGCGCTTCCGCGTTTTCAAATCCTCGCCAGCCTGCCGGATGAAGTCATCGAAGACATGCGCGCCATGGTCCATGAAAATTTCGGGCAGGATACTTTGGAAGCAATTACAAATGAAGGTATGACCCCGCGTATCAATATTCCCGCCTTGATGTTCCACGACACAAAAGATAACGTTACTCCCGTAGAGGACAGCCGCGCCGTCGCACAGGTTTGGAAGGCCGCGCGATTAATCGAGACCGAAGGGCTGGGACATAGAGCGGCTCTACAATCTGAAACGATCCATAAACAGGTTGTGGATTTTCTAAAGAGTTAATATTTTATGTAATACCTAACTCGGACAAGCCGAAACCAAAAAGATTTAACCACAAAGGACACAAAGTACACGAAGTAATACAAACCAAAGGTTTCCCCTTTGTGACCTTCGTGTCCTTCGTGTTAAAAATTCTTGTTTTTTGTGCAAGCAGTTAGCTTCTAAGCGCCTAATAAAACTCCCGCTGAAATTTTTGGTCTGGCGGGAGTTTTATGTTTAACTTATTTTGATATTGCATGAGCATGTAGTACGATCTTCAAAACAACGCGGAGATATATCCGTTAGTACAAATGGCGTGTTATGCTATATGTCACTTGTATATAAAATAAAAAGCACGCCACACAAAAAAGGAATCCCCATGAAACGCGTAAACCTCCTCTTGATTTTCACCTTGCTCGGATCACTCTTCAGTCTCGGACTGACACCGCCGCCAGCATCCGCGCCTGCGGTTGTGACCGCGACTATTCTTCCGAAAACATTGACCAGCATTAATGGCAGCACCAACGGAGTGGTCAGCGCGCTTGCATTTCGCGATCAAAGCGGAGTGAAAAACACAGCGGGCAAATATGTTCAATTCACAACGCCGGTCTCGGCCTATCGCGGTTATCGCAAATTTTATCTCCCTGCGCACATTGCTCCAGCCAATATCAGCGGCATGAAATTGCTCGTCAATTATCGCGGCCCGCTGCCCGCCGCGCAAACATGGACGTGGCGTCTTTATAATTGGAACAGTAAAACGTGGATAAAAGTCGGCACAAACGTCAAGGCCATTTCGGGGAAGTGGGCGTTGTTCACATTCAACATCCCCGCGCCTTTCGCGCGTTTTATCAGCGCGGGCAGGGAAATGCGTGTGCAGATTCAATCCAGTAACGCGAGCGGCGACGCGTGGATTGATTACGAAGCGCTCAGCGTCACGTATAGCGCGGCGCTTCCCACTGAAAGTTATTGGCAGCCGGGGCTGGTCAACTCGTGGCAGATTCAATATACGGGCACGATCGATACCAGCCTCGACGTTCAGATCTACAATCTCGATGCGTTCGATACGCCCAAGACAACCATAGATGCGCTGCACGCGCGTGGAGTCAAAGTGATGTGTTATTTCAGCGCGGGTTCATGGGAAAACTGGCGTCCCGATAAAAATAAATTCCCCGCGTATATATTAGGCAACACGCTCGACGGTTGGCCCGATGAGAAATGGCTCGACATCCGCCGCATTGATATCCTCGCGCCGATTATGAACGCGCGCATTGACCTGTGCAAGTCGAAAGGTTTCGACGGTATCGACCCCGATAACATCGAAGGCTACAGTAACCCAACCGGCCTGCCGCTTACCGCGCAGGATCAATTGAATTACAACATCTTTCTCGCGGCTGCCGCCCATCAACGCGGATTAGCCGCCGGACTCAAGAACGATCTTGCGCAAGCCGCGACATTGGTTAAATATTTCGACTGGGATCTCAACGAGCAATGTTTCTTTTATAACGAATGTAATCTATTACAGCCTTTCATCGATGCAGGCAAGCCGGTGTTCAACATCGAATACGAGTTGAACACCGCCGGTTTTTGTCCGCAGGCGAACGCGTTGAATTTTAATTCGCTGAAAAAAAATCTCGCCCTTGATGCGTATCGTTCGCCGTGCAGGTAAATCTTTCTGTTTAGATAACAATTATGGCGCGCAATTCCACAGATAGATCGGGTGATCTGCCCAGGAATAATCGCTGGATGAAAAGCCAAGACTTACCTGTAAACTTTCGGGGAGGAAGGCAAATATCAAATCTTTTAATTCTGCGTCAGCCGGAATGTCAAACCGCAGCCAGGCATCTACGGCTTGGCCTTGATCCAGACTTGAATTCAAAGCCAGATAATCCACATGATCTTTGCGATGTCCATAGGTTGCCTTGAATTCAGTCGTTCCATGGATTATGCTAAAATGCTCGGGCCCCGGCAAGTTTCCCCCGCTCTGACCGATATTCTTGAGCAGAACACGAATCCAAATAAATTTTTGCCCCGCAGAAGGCTCTCGGTTGGAACCATATTCCGTCAAGTAGTCAGTCGTGATCTCGGCTTCCCTCATCTCCATTTGAAGATTGTCGTAAACAATCATTTGGCTGGGAGGTATCGGCGTGGGTAAACTCTTATTCTTCACCGTAGCCAGCGGAGTCACAGAAGGCGCAGGAACAACCGGCACGCCGGTGGAAGCGCAGGCAGTTGCCAGCCACAACCCGAATAATCCGCTCAACATAAACACTAATATTTTTTTCATATCACGCTACCGGCTTTGAATTGCTTCGTCCACAAACAAAGAGACCAGTCTGCTCGAAGGCGCTGGTCTCTTTGTTTGTGTTACGCATATCTTCTCTGCGTTATTTCTCAGGCGGCTGAGCCGCTGGAATCTCGGGAGGCTTTGGAGTTGCTTGTGTCTCCTGAGAGTGGTTATTTTTCTTGATCTGCTTCTGTCTTTCTTTCTGTTCTTTCTTGCGTTTTTTTTCCAGTTCCTTCTGACGTTTTTCGTATTGATAGTTTACTTTAGGCAATTTGGCATCCTTTCATAATGCTTGAATTATGGTTCGATAAATTATTATAGCACTCAATATGGAAAGCAAAGCGCGTTATTCCCCAATATTCTTCAACGCTTCGCGGCGGCTCAAGGGCTGTAATTCCAGGAATATTTGCGCGGATAAACCTCTATCTTCGCATTTTCCCAAACTCATCCCGCACGCGCTTGTAAGTATCTTCCAGCGCTTCAGGCAATACGCGCGTCTCGCTCAACGCGGACATGAAATTCGTATCCCCGCTCCAGCGCGGAACAATGTGGATGTGAACATGTCCCAGCACGCCCGCGCCCGCCGCTTCGCCGATATTCGCACCCATATTGAATCCCTGCGGCTTGTAAATATTTCGCAGCGCCGTCATACATTGAGACGCGAGTTCCATCATCTCGGCGCGCGTCTTTGAGTCTAATTCCTCGATACTGGACTTATGTTCAAATGGGATAACCATCAAATGCCCGCTGGCATAGGGATAACGATTCAAGATCACATACGCGAGCTCGCCGCGAAACGCGATGAGATTCTCCGCGTTATCTGCTTTAGATTGCTCGTTGCAAAATACACAGCCATTATCTTTTCTATGCTTCTCAAGATATTTCATGCGCCACGGTGACCAAATATGTTTCATAGGGTAGGAAGGGGTTACAGGTTGAAAGTCGAAAGTCTCAAGTTGCCTCTATTTGTTTTCCCTTGAGATGTTCAAAGAACATATTCTCATTATACCAACCCGCCCTAATCTGCAACCCTAAACCTGCAACCTTAAACATTCAAACCTTTCCGCCTCTTTTCGATTATCCTTCAACGAATGCAACCGACCCTCTTTTCTTCCATTCACCTTACCGTTTCACAAATCACCTTCCACATCCGCAAGCAGTTGGAGAACGACCCGACTTTGCAGGATGTTTGGGTGGAAGGCGAAATCTCGAATCTTTCCAAGCCGAACTCCGGACATATTTATTTCACGCTCAAAGATAAAAACGCGTCTCTTAAATGTATGCTGTGGAAGCAGGACGCCGTGCGCCTGCGCATCAACTTGCAAGACGGCATGGCGATTGAAGCACACGGAAGAATTACGGTTTATGAGCCGCAGGGAAGTTATCAACTTGCCGTCAATCTCATTCAACCCAAAGGCGAGGGCGCGTTGTATCAGGAATTTTTGCGCCTGAAAGCCACGCTCGAAGCCGAAGGTCTTTTTGATGAAGAGCGCAAACGTCACATCCCCGAAATTCCGCACGTGATTGGCATCATCACATCCCAAACCGGCGCGGCGCTGCGCGACATGCTCAACACGTTGCGCCGCCGTTTGCCGCTCGCGCAAGTCATCCTCGCGCCTTCCCCCGTGCAAGGTGTGGATGCTCCGCCCGCGCTGGTCAATGCAATTGAGTCGCTCAACAAAAAAAATCCCGATGTAATTCTGCTTGCGCGCGGCGGCGGCTCGATCGAGGATTTGTGGGCGTTCAACGACGAGCGCGTCGTCCGCGCCGTTGCGGATTCAAACGCGCCGATCATCTGCGGCGTGGGACACGAAACCGATTTCACTCTGTGCGATTTTGCCGCGGATCTGCGCGCGCCGACTCCCACCGCCGCAGCGGAACTTGCGACTCAGACCACGATTGACAATTTACACGAATATCTTTTTGCTTTCCAATCGCGCCTCATTTATTCGACCACCATGTTGATCTCTGACCGGCGAAATTTGATCGCATCTCTAATTGCGCGCTTGAGATACGTTTCACCCGAACGAAATATTCGATCCGAATATCAGCGCCTCGACGAGTTCTCGCGCCGCATATTTTCCGCGCTAAGTCATCGCATCGAATTACAATCCCAACACGTGGATGGAATCTCCAAAAGATTACAGGCATTGAATCCCGAAGCGATTCTTTCGCGCGGATATGCTATCATCACCCGCAGCGAAGATAGCGCCGTGGTTTCTAAAGCGTCAGAAGCGCGCGGCGAAATAAACATCCGCGTGAGTGACGGCGAATTTACGGCAATCGTAAATCCAAAATCGTAAATCAAAAATTGTTTGGAGTTTTAATGGCAAAACAAAAATTATCCCCAAAGCCTATCGAAGAATTAACTTATGAAGAAGCGCTCGCCGAACTTGAGGGAATCGTAAATTCATTGGAAGACGAACAGAATCCGCTCGAGGATGCAATGAAACTTTTCGAACGCGGACAATTACTCGTGGGACGCTGCAGTGCGCTGCTTGAATCTGCCCAGTTGAAAGTTCAAAAATTGGCAGGCGATTCCATTCTCCCTTTCGAGGATGAATCCGAATGATCATCCTCGATCAATTACTCCACAATAAAGTTTTGATTGCCGTGTTGGAGGGCTGGTTGATCGCGCAGGCTTTGAAGATTCCCACCGAATATTTTCGCTCGCGCCGCTGGATGTGGGCGATGTTTTTTGCGCCCGGCGGAATGCCATCGTCACATTCGGCGCTGTTGGTTTCAGGAACGATTGCCGTGGGTTTGTATCATGGCTTTGACAATCCGCTATTCGGCATCGCGGTTGCCATCACGATGATCGTTGTGCATGATGCCGCGGGCGTGCGTCGGCAGGCAGGCATGCACGCGGAACGGATCAACCTGCTGTTCGATGAGTTGCTCAAAGGTCACATGTGGGATGAAAATGCGTTGAAGGAAGTCATCGGGCATACTCCGCTCGAAGTGGTCGGCGGAATCATTCTGGGTTTTATTGTCGCTATCGGGCAGTGGATAATCTGGCCTTAATCAACACGCTTATTTTTTTCTTTCCTCTTTCCTCTTTCTTCTTTGATGTGTAAAGAAGAAAGAAGAAAGAAGAAAGAATTTTTAATTCCCTTTTAGTCTTCTTCCAACCACGTTCAATACATATTGCAATTCGGGCACGCGCAATAGAAATGATACGGCGAGATAGACCAGCCCGCCAAGCACCACGCCGCCGAACACAACCAGCCATAGATTCATTCCCGCTGTGAATTGCAGCCAGAAAAATAATGTCAGACTCATCGTCAGGGTGGAAATACCGAAGATGATGAAGCCGTTCAAAATGGATTTGCCTTCAATGCCTTTCAATCGTTTTTGCATGAGCATAAATAACACAATGGCTTCAAGCGCGGTCGCAAATGAATTTGCCAGCGCGAGTCCGCCGTGCGGCATCCAGCCGATTTTTGTAAACAATGCGGAGAAGGCGATGGAGAAAATCACATTCAAGGTCATCGCGGCTGTGCCAACGAAGACGGGAGTTTTCGTATCGTGCAAAGCATAAAACGCGCGCGATAATACTTCCACAAAGTTATGACCGACGAGTCCCGCCGCGTACCAGAGCAAAGCCCATGCGACTAAATCCGTCGAGTGAATATCAAAACTTCCGCGCTGAAAGAGAACCGCGATGAGCGGCTCGCGCAGCAGAATCAAACCGAGGGCGGCGGGAAGTGAGAGCAGCAAAACTCCGCGCAACGTTGAAGCGAGAGATGAGCGCATCTCATTTGATTCGCCGCGCGCCACCTGCGCAGAAAATGTCGGCAGCGCCGCAATTGCAATTGCCTGCGCGATAACCACTTGCGGCATGGTCATGATCTGCCACGCGTATTTGATTGCAGAGAGCGAGCCTTCACTCAATCCACTGGCGACGATGGTGTTGACCACGAAGTTGAGTTGAATAATGGCGACGCCCAAAAGACGCGGTCCCATCAGCCTGCCGACTTCGCGCACAGATGGAATGTTCAATCCCAACGACGGAAAATATGCGCGGTCAGAGATTTTCAGCAAGCCGGGGATTTGCACCACAAGATGCAGTGCCGCGCCAAGCACCGCGCCCCATGCGAGTCCGTAAACTCCCATTGAGGGCACGAGAAATATCAAGCCGAAGATCATACCAAACCAATACATGCTGGGAGCGAGCGCGGGCAGTAAAAATTGTTGATGCGAGTTGAGAATGCCCATTAGCAATCCGCTGACGCCGAAGATGGCGGGCGCGATCAATAAAATCCGCAGCAGCGACGCGGCAATTTCCTGCTGGTCGGGCGGGAATTTCGGCGCGAGGATGTAACGAATAATTTGAGGAGCAAGCAAAGCGGAGATAACACTCAGCGCGCTTAATAAAATCAAAATGATATTGACAATGGATGAGGCAAGTTTCCACGCGTCGCGTTTTTCTCCGCGCGCGAGGAATCCTGCGAAGGTCGGTAAAAACGCGGAAGATAACGCTCCGCCCGCCACGAGACTGAAGATCAAGTCGGGATACGTGGACGCGGCGTAGAACGCGTCGATCGACTGATCGGTGCCAAAGACGCGCGAAATCAAAACCTGGCGCACGAGTCCGATCAGATTGCTTAATGCGAACGCAAACATCACCGTCCCGGCTGCGCGCGCGATCTGTTTATTCGAGGTTGATTCAGTCATGGGTCGGGATTATACATTGTTAAAAAACAACAGACCGCGTTTGCATGGCCTGTTGTTTTTCTTTACTTACTCACCTTACGAAGTTTTGCACGTTTTAGGGCGTGTCGCCCTGAGCGATAGCGAAGGGTCTCTACGACTATCTCAGAGACCCTTCGCTCCGCTCAGGGAATCATGTCTATTTCGTAAGATGAATTACTTATTCTCTATTTGAAGTCCGCGAGAATTTCATCCACTGCGCGTTCGCCTGTTTCAACTGCGCCGTTGAGATAACCCTGGAAGTCAACCGAAGTGTGCTCGCCCGCGAAATGGCAGTTGCCCTGACGCACGCCTTCCATGCCGCCAAACTTGGTATATTCGCCAACTTTAAAGTATGAATATGAACCGAGAGTCCACTTGTAGCCCGTCCAATAGTTGAGGACAGCCTTGCCGTTCCACTTGGATGTGATGCCGGGCATAACAGGTTCGACCTGCTGCAGGAATTGACGCGCGCGGTCTGCAAGTGTTCCGCTGCTGAAGCTTGCGCCGATGTTCCCGCCGGTGTAATCCACAAGGATACCGGATGCGCCGGGCTGTCCGCGGGTGACATGCCATGTGGCTTGATAGCCCGTATCCGCAAAGGTATCTCCGCTTTGCCCAAGCGATTCCCAGTGGCGGTTGTTGAATTGCAACTGCAGTTTGCTGTTCGTACCCATGCTCAATTCGTTGATGGCGGTTTTCTTCAACGCGCTGAAGCCAGCCTTGCTGAAATCAACTGAACTGCGCATAATGGAGAACGGAATGGTCAATATAACTTTGTCAAATATCTGGTCGGTAAGTTTCCTGTCGCTCTTAAAGGTGAGTGTAAATGTTCCGTTTCGGGATAAAAATATCCAGCAGAGTAAATTCACATTCACGCTATAATCCATTGGGAGACCTTCCATGAAAAAAATATTCGCGCTCATCTTTCTATTCTCGATTTTATTAACCGCATGTGACTCAACACCCACCGCGACTTCCAACTCGCCGATTGATTCGCCATCCACAGAAGTATCCACCACCGAAGTAGTCGCGCTCACTGAGATTCCGCTCGGCGCGGGATACGGCACACGCGGATCATGGTTCGAGTTGTACTTTACAAATCCAGAAAGTTCGCTCGCCTCACAGAAAACCGGCGGACCCGATGGCCCGCTTGCCGATGCAATTGACTCTGCGCGGTTAAGCGTGGATGTTGCAATCTACAGCCTGAGCCTGAACAGCATCCGCGATGCGTTGCTGCGCGCGCATGACCGCGGCGTGCGCGTGCGCATGGTGATGGAAAGCGATAACCTCGACCGCTTCGACCCGCAGAAGTTAAAGGATGCCGGCATTGATATTTTGGGCGACCGCCGTCAGGGGCTGATGCACGATAAATTCACAGTGATCGATAACACCGAGGTGTGGACGGGTTCAATGAACTACACCGATTCAGGCGCGTATGAAGACGACAATAATCTGATGAGAATCCGCGACGTGAAAATGGTGGAGAATTACACCAAGGAATTTGAAGAGATGTTCATAGGTGATAAGTTTGGTCCTGATGTAGTGGCTGAAACTCCCAACCCGCGTATAACCATTGAGGGAACTCAGATTGATGTTTACTTCTCGCCCGACGACGGTGTTCAAGCCAGTTTGCTTGATCTATTGAACAATGCCGAAGACTCTGTTTATTTTATGGCATTCTCCTTCACTTCCGATGAACTTGGGGGAGCCATACGGAAACTATCCGAAAATGGAATCCGCGTTTCGGGGGTGATGGAAGACGAGCAGATCAAATCCAATATCGGCACGGAGTTTGATCCCTTCAAACAGGCAAAGTTGGATGTGCTGCGCGACGGGAATTCGGGTCTGATGCATCATAAGGTGATGATCATTGATGAAAGCATTGTCGTCATGGGTTCTTACAACTTCACGAACAACGCCGAGACAAAGAATGATGAAAATTTACTGGTGATTTATAACAAAGAGATCGCTGCGCAATTTCTGGCTGAGTTCCAAAGGGTCTATCAACAGACAAAGTAGTTTTTTGAAATAAAATTCCCTGCTGCGGGTTCCTTCATGAACTGGATTGAAGGAACCCGTAACTTTTTTACCAACCAAGCGACTAATAGAATATGATCATAAAAATACATAAGAGGTAAAAAGAGTTGAAGATAACTCTGCGACAATCTGGAAGATGGCAGGCCGTGAAAATTAATAACGCCGGCATGAGCCGCAAAAAACCAACAGAATCAAGTCAGAGTTGGTATACTCGCAGGAAGAGTGACCATCATCCATCCTTTTTGCGAAGCTGCGTATCCATGATTAACGACGAAAATGCCATAAACGGATTGAAAGAACTGGACCGGCAGGTTATTGGCGAAATTTACGACCAATACTTTTCCGATGTCTATCGCTATATTTTTTATCGGGTCAGCGATGCTACCCAGGCAGAGGATATTTCAAGTGATGTATTTTTGCGCCTGATTGAGGCATCTCAATCAGGCAAGGGACCCCAAACTAATTTAAAAGGATGGTTGATCGCGACGGCATCACATATTGTCGCAGACCAATTCCGAAAGAAATACCGCCGGCCCGAGGAGGAGATTCCGGACGAAATGCCGGATCAAGCCCCCCTGCCAACCGCTGAAGTTGATCAACGCGAGCAGAATCGCGTTGTGGAGAGCGCGTATAAAATGTTAACTCCCGAGCAACAAGAGGTAGTCGCTCTGCGTTTTGGACAGGGATATTCCCTCGAGGAAACAGCAGCCATTATGAACAAAAATATTAATGCCGTAAAGGCCCTCCAATTTCGCGCGCTCGCTGCATTATCTCGTGAAATTGGCGAGGTGAATTATGAATGAAGTAATGTACGATATTTTAGAATCGTGTATTCAGGAATTGGATAACAATATCGAGATCGAAGTGATTCTCGCCCGTTATCCTGAATTTGCGCGGGAACTGCGCCCGATCTTAAATGCGTCGCTGCAGGCCAAGCAGATGACAGCGCCCGCGCCTTCACGCGACGCTGTTACTCGCGGGCGCGCCCGCTTGATGCAAAAAGTGGCTGAAATACGCGAAGAGAAAATTGCGCCGCGTAAGCGTATGATTCCGCTTTTCCAGCGGCTGGCCATCTCTTTTGCGTTGACCGCAACACTCCTCTTGAGCGGAACAGGCTTGGTGGGCGCATCAGCCTCAGCCTTGCCGGGTCAAAAGTTATATCCCGTCAAACGCGGATGGGAGGATTTGCGCCTGTTCCTGACTTTTAACGAAGAAAAACGAGAGTCTTTGGAGAAGGAACTCGAACAGGAGCGGCTGCACGAAGTTGATGAATTATTGTTCGAGGAAGAGCACTTGCTTGTTGATTTCTCGGGTGTTTTCACACACAAAAATGGCTTGACATATGTGTCGGAAGTTCAGGTTTTATTACCGGTTGGTGCCGAATTTCCTCAAGAGGGCGCAACGCTTCATATTGTGGGATGGACCGAGAAGGGTTACGTTGAGGTTACACGGTTTGAAATTATTCTGGGCAAGCCTATCGCCCCCACGGTAGCGCCGAATCCACTTCCTGTTGTCCAGCCCACAGAAACAAAACCCTCTGGCTTCGAAGGGGAAAACCAGAATGGGAACGAAAATTTGAATGGAAACGAAAACCAAAACGAAAATCAGAATGAAAATGAGAATGAGAACGGAAATGAAAATCTGAACGGGAACGAAAATGAGAATGAGAATGGAAATGAAAACCTGAACGGGAACGAAAATCAGAATGAGAATGGAAATGAAAATCTGAACGGGAACGAAAATCAGAATGAGAATGGAAATGAAAATCTGAACGGGAACGAAAATCAGAATGAGAACGGAAATGGAAATGAAGGTGGCGGTGGCGAGAACGAGAACGGCGGAGGTGGCGGCGAAAATGAGAATGAGAATGAAAATAATAACGATGCTGTGAACAACAACATCTGACCAAAAAAACTGCGAGGATATCTCCTCGCAGTTTTTTTGGTCTATTTGAAAAAATTCCACGCCGGTGGATGTGCGTACACGCGTTTTATATAATCCTGGTTTGCTTGGCAATTCCAACATCGCGCAGGCTTGATCGGCATGATCCTGTTCCAGGCCGGGACGAGTCTCACCGCGCTCGCCATCGTCAAAGAAAGGGAACGCGGCACGATGGCGCAATTGATCGTGCCGCTGATATTGTTCAAAAAAATCTACTTGCGGTGGTTATCGATCATGTCAAATGTTGCGCCGAAGACATAGCGGCTCGCGGAAAAATCATGTGGAGAGCCCATCTCAATTGCGCTGACTTGATTGAGGCGTTGATATTGTTCTTCGGTCAGATTCCAATCCAGCGCGCCGAGATTATCTTTTAACTGTTTGACACTACGCGCGCCGATCAAGGGAATCATCTGCGCCGCGGGAAATTGCCTGACCCAATTGATCGCCACTTGCGACATCGGCTTGCCAGTCTCCTGCGAAATCTTTTGCACTTCCATCACCACACTCAAACTCTTTTCGCTCAAGCCGATATTCTTGGGATTCAAGCGCGTGGAACCTTTCACATTCTGCATAAACTTGCCGGTGAGAATGCCCGCATTAAGCATGCCCCACGGCAGGACGGTCATATCCCAATGCGCCGCCATCGGGATGAGGGCGCGCTCCACGGAGCGGTCAAGCAGCGAATATGGAACCTGCATCCCGATGAAACGCGACCAGCCCATCAGTTCCGCGCGCGTATTCGCCTCCGCCACGATGTAATCCGGCGTATCGGAAAACGCGACATAGTTGACCTTTCCCTGGCGGACGAGATCATCCAATCCGCGCACGACTTCGTCAATGGGAGTCATGTAATCCCAGACGTGCAGATAATAGACATCGATAAAATCGGTCTTCAAGCGTTTGAGACTTTTCTCCACAGACTTCATCATATTCTTGCGGCTGTTCCCACCGCCGTTGGGATCGGTGTCATCGGGTTTGGTCAGTGTGTATTTTGTGGCGACCACAAAATGATCACGGTCCACCTTGAGGAAATCGCCGAGAAATTCTTCGGCGGTTCCGTCTGTGTAGTTGACCGAGGTGTCGATAAAATTTCCGCCCGCTTTTGCGAACAGGTCGAACATCTTTTTGCTTTCGGCTTTCGAGGCGCCCCAGCCCCAGGTCTCGCCGAAGGTCATCGTACCGAGACAAAGTTCCGAAACACGCAGTCCGCTGCGACCAAGTAATTTATAACGCATAGTGTTCTCCTTGTTGGTCTAATGCAAAGAAGTAAGCAGCTCACACTCAAGACGTGACCAGCTTACTTCTTCCTTACTTCAAAACGTTCATCGCATTCCGTCCACTTGCTTCGCGGAGAGATTCTTAGAATATATTAATACTTACTTTGTCCGATTAATGCTATTATGAAAACGTAAATGCAAATCGGCATTTACCAACCCAAGGAGAATCAAATGGAAAAATTTGCCTGTAAGAACCTCGGCATGGACTGTGACTTTTCTGCTACCGCAGCCACCAAGGAAGAAGTGATGAAAATGGCCATGGAGCATGGTGGTACTGTCCATGCCGATATGATGAAGGATATGACCCCGGAACAAATGGCTGAATTCGGCCAAAAGTTGGAAGCCTCGATCGAAACGGTCTAATCAGATTATGAAATAAGAAAACGCTCCGAACTTTTGGTTCGGAGCGTTTTGATTCACTACTTCAAAACCTTGATAACATTTCTTCCGCTCACGCCGCTGACTCCCCCGCCGCCGTGGACTCCGCTTCCGCAGAGATATAAATTATCAATGGGTGTCTTGTGGTTTAACCAATTAAGATACTGGGTATGCAAGCAAGATGATTTGAAAAGGTTTGGGCGCTTAGTGTGGAGCAGATTAATCACAACTCATTCCTCAAGTGCGTATGCAATCGCCTGATCCATCGTCATGGCGCGACCTTCCGCCGCGAGCGCTTCAAACGTCTCTTCACCCAATTGCTCACGCGCGATTTGAAGGAGAGGGTCGATCTCGATGCGATCACTAGGATCCATCACCCATGCTATGGCATCATGCACGGTTTGTCCCGCGCCGACCAGCCGCGCGGCACGTTCGTATTGATGGAGTCCTGCCGCCACAGCTGCCAGCCCAAATAAGCCTTCACCAATTTGATTATGAAAGCCCAGCTTGTAATAAGTTCTTGTAAACTCAATAAAATATATCTTGGCAACCGTATAATTTTCACGATGCAAATTGACACAACCCAAATAAAAAGGTGAAATATCATCCGACAGATTATATTCACGACAAATACTTGAGGCTTCTTCAAAATAAATTTCTGCCTGTTTGTTATCACCTTGGATGCGACAGATTATGCCTAATGCAACTAAAGAGCCTGTCACTGCTGTGTGAAAACGAAGTTGCCTATCATAGTATAGACCTTGTTCGTGCATCCTGCGTGCTTGAACGTAATTACCTTGATCAAGAGACAAACGCCCAAGCAATTCGTGTACTCGACCCAAGCCGAATGCATCTCCCAAGTTATTAAAGATGATAAGACTTTCTTCAAAGAATGATCGTGCCTGCTCGTAATCCTTGCGATCGCGTGCCACTGTGCCCAGTCTAAATATTCCCAATGCTTGTTCCCAGCGATTACCACGCCCCCGATAAATTGCGGCCGCCTGCTCAAAACATGTTCTTGCCCGTTGGCTGTCACCACTCCCCCAGAACTCAGCCAACCCGATACCTAATAAAGCACAAGCCAATCCCAGCTCACCGTCTGCTCCCAGACTTTCGCAAATGCGCTGGCTTTCTTCAGCCATAGATCGGGCAGTTGGGAAATCACCCTGAAGGGAAGCAATGTACGACATGCCTGTGAGTGCCGTTGCATAAGCTATGGGATAAAGCGTAACATCAGGAAAAGCGCGGACCTTGTCGAACCAGTTGCGTGCCTCGCTAAAATAGCTCCGTACCGACCAGAATCTGCCGAGATCGCTAAAAGAACCGATCAGAAATAAAGCAGATTCAAGATTGCCGTTCGTGATACACCAATCCAATACGGCGCGATAGTTGTCGTGCTCGGTGTTCAAACGGTCCAGCCACTCAACCTGACGCGGCCCGTGAATTTCCTTATCCGCCTGTTTAGCGAGATCAAGGAAGTAATTCACGTGCCTATCGTGTAAAGCCTGACCTTCGCCTGAATCCAGTAATTTCTCGCGCGCGTATTGGCGCGTGGTTTCAAGCAAACGATATCGGGAATCCTGCTGGTTTACGAGGGATTTATCCACGAGTTGGGTCAATAGATCAAGGCTGTCAAACCCGCTTCCTTCCTCACTGCAAACTGATTCAGCGGCTTCGAGCGTCCAGCCGCCCGAAAAGACGGTCAGATGGCGAAGCAACGCCCGTTCAGGTTCTGTGAGCAGGTTGTAACTCCAGTCAATGGTGGCGCGTAAGGTCTGCTGGCGCGGCAGGGCAGTGCGCGAACCGCCTGTCAGCAAGCGGAAGCGATCATCGAGACGCGCGGCGATCTGCTCCACGGTCAAGGCTTTTATGCGCGCAGCGGCTAATTCGATCGCCAAGGGAATGCCGTCGAGACGGGAGCAAATTTGAGCGATGAAAGCGGCGTTTTCTTTTGTTGCAGTGAAGTTGGATTTAGCAAGCGCCGCGCGTTCGGTGAAGAGTCGGATCGCTTCAAACTGGACGAGTTCATCAAGCTCAGGCAAATGGTTGATATCGGGCAGGGATAAGGATGAAACATGCCAGGCCATTTCCCCTTTGACGCCTAAAGCCTCGCGGCTGGAGGCGAGTATCTTGAGTTTGGATGCATGGTTGAGGAGTAAATACGAAACTTTTGCGCTGGCTTCAATGAGATGTTCGCAATTATCGAGGATGATCAAAGTGTTCTTACCGTGGAGGTAATCGCTGATTAATTCCTGAGCAGTCTTGCCTTTCTGTTCGCCGAGACCAATTGCGGAAAGAATGGTTAATGGAATGTTTTTGGGGTCTGTGGTCGGCGCGAGTTCAACGAACCAGGTGTAATCAAACTGCTTGAGCAAATCTTCCGCAACTTGCAAGGAGAGGCGCGTTTTGCCCGTACCACCCGAGCCTGTGAGCGTGACAAGGCGGTAATTGTTTAGCGCCTCTTTTATCTCTTCGATTTCTTTCTCGCGCCCAATGAAGGTTGTTAATTGTATAGGGAGGTTATTGCGTGGTTTATGGGAGATTGTTGCGGCGCGCCACGGCGTTTTTCCGATATTCTCATCGGGAGATTTTGTCCAATCGCCGCGTGCAAAACGCAGAAAATCAGCTTGTTCATTTTTGGGGATATTGAAGATTTCAGCCAGCCGTCCGACGATTTGTGCGGAGGGGCGGCGTTCTTCATATTCAATTTTTCGCAGAGTAATAGTGGCGCAGCCGATCTGGTGCGCCAGTTGTTCTTGTGTCAACCCCCTGCCACTGCGTTGACGTTTAAGCCACTCTCCAAAGGATACTTCGATCAATTTACTCCCGATAAAAATGTATCACTTTTGTATCGCTGAAAGATACCCGACAGTGTGTCAGGTCTTGTATATTAGGAACATCGAACGGAGTATACCATCAGAAAATGATTGCCAACCCAAAACCCAAAGGAGAAATA
>VFKN01000005.1 GCA_009885525.1 Anaerolineaceae bacterium
CAATTCCCGATATGAAAAATATATTTGGCGTTTGCTGGCTTGGATTGCCAAATCCAAGCCGTTTTCGCGGGATTTGGCAATCCTGCGAAGCCAAATTGAGAATTGCTGGCGCTCCTGTCAACTTTCTCTTCAATGGTAAAATGCGTTCGTGATACTACAAAACTACCTCAATCTGATTGGAAAATAAACATGCCAGTAACAGGCTTTAATCACTATAATCTCTGCGCAGACCGCATCATTCTTGACAAACTGCGTGATTTCTATATTAACGTGATCGGCTTGCAGCTTGGCTATCGGCCGCCATTTGAACAATTTGGATACTGGCTTTACATTGGGGATCAGCCCATCCTGCACCTCTCTGAAGCGCCGCAAGAAGAAGCCCGTCCGCTGCATGTCATCAGCACATTTGATCACGTGGCGTTTACTTGTGTTGACCGCCTGGCGATGGAAGCGCAGCTTCAACAGCATCAGGTGCAATTCAAACGCGCTGAAATTCCGCGCGATGGCAACAGTCAGCTCTTTTTCAGCGACCCGGCCGGAAACAAGGTTGAATTAAATTTTGCCAAAATTGACGCATAACAAAATACGCAAGGGAGCGCGTTAAGCATATTCCTCATGAAAATATCCTGCATAATTTTTGATTTGGATGGAACGCTCGTTGACGCAGTGTCGTTCTGAGTGCAGCGAAGAACCTCTATGATTGTCTCAGAGACCCTTCGCAGCCGCTCAGGGTGACACACTTGAGTGCGTAAGGTGAGTTAATTAACAATTGGTAAGATAGAATTAATTACGAATATAAATAAGCCGAACGAGTCATCTGACACTAAACAAAATCTTTTTTTCAACGGAGCAAATTAAAGCATGAATACTTCCTATCAAGTTTTTATTGACGGCATTTGGCGTGAAGGCTCGGACGGCACAAAAGTTCCGGTTATCAACCCAGCCACCGAAGAAACCTTTGCCGAGGTGAGTTGGGGCACAGCCGAGGATGCAAATCTAGCATTGGAAGCCGCTCAAAAGGCGCTTTCAGGTGAGTGGGCAGCATGGACTCCGACTCGCCGGGGGCGCTTTCTTACGTCGGTGGCGGCGGCTGTCCGCCGGAATGCGGCAGAGATTGCCGCGCTCTTAACCAGCGAGCAGGGCAAACCGCTTAATCAAGCCTCATCCGAGGTCGAGGACGCGGCACGTTATCTCGAATATTTCGGCGGGTTGGCGGATAAATTAACCGGCATGACGATTGATCTTGGACAAGGTCAACTGGATTATGTGCTGCGCGAGCCGCTTGGCGTGACGGTGCACATTGCGCCGTGGAACTATCCGCTGGATATTTTTTGTCGAAGCGTCGCACCGGCTTTGGCTGCGGGCAATACCTGCGTGGTTAAACCCGCGCCGGAAATATCCCTTGTCACATTGGCACTGGCGAGTCTGTTTGAAGAAGAAGGAATTCCCGCGGGCGTACTGAACGTCATTCCCGGCGGGCCTGAGTTGGGCAAGGTGTTGACCGAAGATCCGCGCGTACGCGGTATCGTCTTCACCGGTTCGGTGGCAACGGGGCGGGCGGTGCTCGAAGCCGCGGCGCGCAACATCACGCCGGTGATTTCGATGGAGCTCGGTGGAAAAGCCGCCGCGCTGGTCTTTGTCAAAGACGCGAGTGAATTGGATGGGCCGGTTGGCAACGCGGCGGGAACGCTCGCGTGGAATGCCGGACAATCATGCGGACAGCGCGCGCGCTGGTATGTGCGCCGCGATCTTTATGAACCCTTTCTCGAAAAATTGGCTGTGCGCGCTCGTAATCTCAAGCCCGGTCCGGGTACGCAGCCCGGTGTTAACCTTGGACCTTTAGCATCGAAACGACATTACGAGAAAGTAATGAGCTATATCCAGGTTGGCATTGACGAAGGCGCGCGATTAATCGCAGGCGGCGGCCGCCCTGAAGGTTTCGATGAGCGCGGATTTTTTGTCGCCCCAACTGTTTTCGCCGACTGTCACAACGGGATGCGTATCGTTGACGAAGAGATTTTTGGTCCCGTCATCACAGTCATTCCAGTGGATAGCATTGATGAGGCGGTTGCTTTTGCCAACGACAATTCTTTCGGGCTTTCAGCCGAGATCTGGACTAATGACTTAACGACCGCACATACGCTCGCTTCCAAAATGGATGTTGGACACGTGACCATAAACGGGTCGGCTGCCTTCGGGTTCGAAGTCCCGTTCGGCGGCGTCAAGCTCAGCGGTCTTGGCCGTGAGGGCGGACCGGAGGCGGTATTGGCCTACACCCGACTGAAGAATGTTTGGGTGAATCTCAATAGCAAGTAAAGGAGAAATTAGAATGGAACAAACTTTGAAAGCCCCCGCCACTGCCGCCGAATGCGCCGAGCAGGAAGCGTCCCTCGTTCTTGAACACTTGACTGCCGCTGACGCCATGGCGATTGGTCAATCTATCATTGATCTCGCGCCGATTATGGTTCCGGGCAGACCCGTTGCCATTCATCTTGAAACTGACGAACATCCACTGTTTGTTTATTTTATGGATGGAACCGGAGCGGGAAATGCGGATTGGGTTATCAAGAAAAAAAATGTAACTAAAAAATTCGGTCACAGCTCGTGGGCAGTTCGGCTGGAATTTCTCGAACGCAACGCGGACTTCCAAACCGAAACTGGGCTTGACTCCGAATTGTTCCGCGCCGAGGGTGGGGCTGTGCCATTGAATGTCCGCGGAAAGGGACGTGTCGGCACCCTAATCGTCTCAGGTCTCGCTGGGTGGGAGGACCATGCCCTTGCTATCGCAGGCTTGGAACGCTGGCTTGCTTCGTAGAAACAATGCAGTAAAAGGTATCGCCTTATTTTTGCAACAAGTCGCGTTTCTGATAAACAGTCGCGGCTTCACGCACCATCCGCGCACACTCCGGCGCGTTGTATTGCGTTTCCAGGGCGTTAGCCAATGCCGCCAGTTGAGCGTGAGTAGCCCGTCCGGGACGCAGCGTGTTGTACATTTTCAGCACCTCCACGTTGGGGACGGCGGTCAATTCCGCGGCGCGGATGAGGTTGGCAGCTTGCTGCGGGTAACCCGCCTGCCGCGCAATCTCGGCTTGCTTCCGCAAAGTATCGGCGCTGATTTGGATATCCGCCATCGAAAGATCTCCGGCTCGTGCGGCTTCCGCGGTGACATCAGCGAGCCGGCGTCCGCTGGCCGCCTGTAAAGTTTCGGCGGCGCTCTCGCTTAGCGGGTATTTTATAGGTTGTGTTGTCATAGGTGATTCCTTACAAATCCGGTTCCCAATCAAAGCGCATTTCCATCGGCGGCTGGTCTTGCACCTGTTCTGTTTCGTGACGATGCAATAACGCGGTCTTGACGATGAGTCGCAGCCGCGCCCAGTTATCCACTTGAACCGGCACCGGCGTAGTCGCTGCGCCCATCGCGTAGCGCGCAGCATTAACTCCGATGGCTTGATATGTTTCCAATGTCATACTGGGCGATTGGGGAAACAATTCCAAATTGCTGAGTCGCGCCAATCCGCGTTTGTGAATGACGGTGGTTCCGCGGGATTGCAAACCGATAGCGATGCCCGACCCGCTGAGTTGCGCCCCGATATGCCCAATCGCGGCGCAATCGGATGTGCGATATATTTTCACAACGCGCGCCACCAAACCCTGACTCGCCACGCCGGTGAGAATGGCGGCAAGCACGTCCTCGTGATCGAGTCCGTTAATGGTTCGAGTTAAGGCTGTGCCAAAGGCGGGACCCACAGCCACAATCACTTCAGCGGATTCACCTGTACGCGCTGGATTTACTTCCACGAGGCGGATGCATGGAACCCCAATTTGGTCGGCAATAAAATCACGCGGAGATTTAACCTGCGGCAAGTTTTGCATTTCCTGCCAGCGCTCGGCGCTCACGCGGTAGCCACTGCCGGGGCCGGTGTAATCGTTGGCATCGTTGATCGCGCTTTGGACTTTGAAATCTTTATCAAAGATTGCCGAGGTTTGCAGGTAATCTCCAGCCACGCGCTGACGTCCCATCTCCAACAAATTGGTTGCCACTTTTTCAAAACCGCGTATTTGCAAGGCGCGAATCACACTCAGAATATTTTTTTCACTTGGCAAAAATTTATCGGCAGCGGCGAGATCCGCCACAACATCCCGTGCGGGCATTTCCTCGCTGCCATGCGCCAGAACTGCCGCCTCCACTTCGGCATCGGTGATAGGCGGGAATCCCAACTCTGCGTAAACAGCCTGAATAGCGCGTGCAGCTTCGGTGCGTATGTCCAATGCCTCCTGCTCAGAGATTGGGCGATTGCCGCCATCCACTTGCATGTCGCGTTGAAGAACGTTGTAATCATCAAAATCATCCGCATCGAAATTACCGCCGCCGAACAGATTTTCACGCCGCGGCATGGCGCTATAACCTGAGGTAATAAAATCAGTGCCGGGGATAAATTGCAGCATAAGTTTGGCGGCTTTGCGAATATCCGAATGTGAAGCCAGCGCATCGTTGCCCGAAGCAACCTCCAAACCCAGCATGGTTGCTAATAGATTTTCTGCGAGAACCGCGCGCACACCGCCGGGAAGTGACTCGGGCAATGCGATGCACGAAATGGAACCATTCTGCACGCCCTGACTCCCCGCTCCGCGCGTTATGAGCAAACAGCGCGCCTCAAGATATAACATCGAACATCCCTGCGCGTGACCCATCAATGCTTCGGAGCCGGTGCCGGATGTGAAGCGGATCTTAACTCCGCGCGAGGCATACGCCGCCGAAAGAAAGGCTTTCGACCACGGTGTATCATCACCATCCACAAAGGTGCCTTCCGTGCCGTAAACCGAGAGAGTCTCGGCGTAAGTGGTGAGACCTTTCATTGCCAATTCCAACCCGAGCGATTCTTCGACAGCGCATTGAGTGAGAACCCCGCCCCGCCCGGTTTGACTGCCGATGAGAATTGCCAGCGCGCTGAACGGCGCATAACGCGCCACGCCCACTGTTGTTTCGATTTCGGCAAAACCGCGCAGGGCAGCCTCAGCGGCATCCGCAGCGAGCAACGCGGGATGTTCACGCCGATTGGTAACGTGTGCCTGATTGGCTGGCGTGCGGCGGGCGCGCATCTTGCCCAACCCCATCATCATCTCCAACACGTTCATGTGCCGGATAATCTCAATCAATTTGGCAGGCGTACAGCCGCTCGCGAGTCGCAGGAGTTCGGCGCGAGGCACATTGATATCCACCAACTTTCGGGCAATATCAATTGACGGGGTCGCCATCGCAATCTGAGCGGCGGCGAGATCCAAGCCGTGGTCTGCGATGAAGGTGTCCAAAATATCGAATTCGGCGCGCGGCCGTCCATCTAATTCGATCACCTGACCTGCTTCGATCCGCAAGCTGGGCTGGGGGTCAGCTGGACTATCAGCCACGATGAGACCGGCTTCAGGCCACGGTTCGACAAATGTCTCGCGATTGACTGCGCGTTGTTCGAGTAATTGAAAGCGACGGGATATGGGCATGGGGTTACCTTTAAACAAGAAGATATAAATTTGTAAAGAAACGAAAAATCTTCAAGACATGGATTTCATAAGTGAGACCACTGCAAAAACCAATTAAACACAAAGGCACAAAGGGATACAAAGGAAAAGCCTTTTCATTAATTAAAACCTTCGTGTACTTTGTGTCCTTCGTGTTTAAAGACCTTTTTGCAGTAGAGTCACATTAGGTTTACTTAATATAAGGAGAAGATCATGCGTTTACAAAATAAAGTTATCGCGACATTGATCGCCGAAGGCGTGGAAGACCTTGAGTATTATGTGCCGCTTATGCGCCTACAGGAAGAAGGCGCAACAGTATTATCTGCGGGACTGGATTTGAAACCCGTGAAAGGCAAGAATGGATTGGTTATCACACCAGATGTCACAATTGAATCACTGAAAGCAAATGAACTATTCGCGCTCATTCTCCCCGGCGGCTTTGCTCCCGATAAACTTCGCAGATATGATGCGGTGAAAAATCTCGTTAAAGAGATGAATGATGCAAACAAAATCATCGGCGTTATTTGTCACGGCGGATCTATTGCGGTCTCGGCGGGCATTATCAAAAAAGGTCAACGCGTAACAGGCTCAACCGGCATTCAGGATGATCTTGTCAACGTGGGGGGAGTATGGACGGACGAGGCGGCTTTCCGCGAGGGCAATCAAATTTGGGGGCGTGTGGTCGCGGATATTCCCGCGTTTTGCGGCGAGTTGGTCAAAGCGCTGGTCGAATCCGCTTAATCAATCACCCCAACTCATCAAGGCTTCGGAATAATTGGGTTCCGAAGCCTGATTGTTTTAATCGACTATAATCAAATAGACTCAGTAGATAAAAAATTGGACTCGTAGCGCTCGTAGTTGCGACTTTAGTCGCATTTTCAAGTGGACGACTGAAGTCGTTACTACGAAATTTTCATCTACTGAGACTAAAAAAACTAACGACTAAGAGATTAATAAACTAACATGTTCATAGATCAAGTAACGATTCACGTAAGATCAGGGAAAGGCGGCGATGGCATGATGCATTTTCGCCGCGAGAAATTCGTGCCGCTGGGCGGTCCGGATGGCGGCGATGGCGGCAAAGGCGGCGATCTCATTTTTGAGGTAAGGGCTACGCTCAATACACTTTCGGCATTTCGACAAAATGAAAAATTTGGGGCGGACGATGGCAATAAAGGCGGCGGCTCGCAAAAGAGCGGACGCGGCGGAAAAGATCTCGTCATCCCGGTGCCGCCCGGCACGGTGATTTATGACGCAATCACCGGCGACCTGCTCGGAGATTTAACTGAAGCGAAGCAACGTCTGCTCGTATGCAAAGGCGGGCGCGGCGGACTCGGCAACCAGCATTTTGCGACAGCCCGTAACCAAGCGCCGCGCATGGCAGAGCGCGGCGAGCCGTATCAGGAAAGATCACTGCGCCTCGAGTTAAAACTCATCGCGGATATTGGCATCATTGGTTTGCCCAACGCGGGTAAATCCACTTTGCTTTCGGTGTTGACCAATGCAAAACCGAAGATCGGCGATTACCCATTCACTACGCTTGAACCCAATCTCGGCGTGGCAAACATTGACGATGATACAACCGTTGTAATGGCGGACATCCCCGGCTTGATCGAAGGCGCGGCGGAAGGCGCGGGCTTGGGGCACGACTTCCTGCGTCACATCCAGCGTACGCGCGTATTGATCCACATGATCGATGGATTAGGGGAAGATCCGCTCGCGGATTATAGCCAAATCAACAATGAACTCTCGCTCTTTGACCCGAAACTTGGGACCAAACCGCAGATCGTGGTGCTGAATAAAATTGACCAGCCCGATGTGCAGGAAAGACTCAAAGCGATCAAGGCAAGTTTCAAAAAGAGAAAAATCGAATTGATCACCGCTTCGGCGATGGCGCGCACAAACACGCGCGATATATTACTTGCGGCATATCAGAAATTATCTGAAATCCCGGTTGAAGTACTGGACGATACACTTCCGATTTACACACCTGATGTTGACCCGAACCAGTTCGAGATTGTCCGCGAAGGTGAGAACGAGTGGCGCGTAACGGGCGTCGCCATCGAACGTTCCGCGAAGATGACCTATTGGGAACATGACGGCTCGCTGCGCCGCTTCCAAAAATTGATGGAGCGACTCGGCATTGACGAAGCCCTGCGCAAAGAGGGTGTGCAGGAAGATGATACGGTTCATATCGGCAGTTTTGAATTGGAGTGGAAGGATTAGAAAGCAGAAGTGCGGCCAAAAGGTCGCACTTCTTTTATTACAGGACTTACGCAAGACGAAATTTTTGTCCGCTAATCTACGCTAATCCGCGCGAATTAAAAAAGATTAGCGCAAATTCGTGAAGACTTGTGTTGAGCCTGCCGAAACATTAGCGGACATTTTTTAATTTCTGCATAAGTTCTATATTGTATACATACAATTCCTTTACAGTTTCTGTTTAGACCAACGATTATCTTGTACTTTCGCAAAAGTATAAGATAAACTCAATTTTTGGCCTACCGATACTGAATGCCGGGTACTTTTTAACGCATTCACGAAAAAGCAAACCATCTTGGACATCTATCGAATCTACGTCATTCTCTTTATGCTCGGCAGCGCACTGCTGAGCGGACTCTGGCTGTATTTGCGTCAGATTGAAAACCGCAATCCGACACTTAACACCTTCAGTAGTATTAGCCTGTTGGAAGTGGGAATTTTGGCGTTTCAGTTTTTTGAGATCTCGGCAAAAGACCTGGACACAAAAGTTTTGTTTTTAAACTTGAAATTCTCAATTTATAGTATGCTGCCCATCTTGCTGCTTAAATTTGGGCTGGAATATACCGGAGGGATGAAGCCTGCCTGGCAGGGCGTTTTTCGTTTCTTGTGGAGCGCCACGCTCATTGCAGGCGCTCTTGCCATCACCAGTCCATATCACACCTTGTTTCGTTACGATTATGTTTTAAATACTGCAAACCCGCTTGCGTCACCAGATCAAACATACGGGCCGCTTTTTTATCTTCATGAAATCATTGTCTATGGTATGGGAATTTATACGGTCTTGTTATGGGTTACGGCGTATCGCGCGAAAAATATCCACCTCAAAGAATTTATGGTCATGATACTGGGGGTTGCGTTTCCTTTCCTGGCGATTCAGTCCAGCATCTGGGGATTTTCTCCCCTGCCGGGATTCAACATCGGACCGCTTGCCAACGCAACGGTGGTTTTCGTCTACTGGTTTGGGTTATCACGCCTGCATCTATTTGATCTGAAACCTGTGGCGCACAGCATCATTTTGGAACGCATGACCGACGCCATGTTGATCGTGGACAACAGCGGGCGCGTTGTGGATTTAAATCCCGCGGCGCGCGTACTTCTTCCCGCGGGTATGCAGGATGCGATTGGGCAGCCATTATCCAGTATTTTCCCCGGCGGGAATGCGCTGCAATTGCAGGATCAAACTCAAACAGACATTACATTAAATATGGAAGAAGCCGCGCGGGATTATGCTGTGCGGATTTCCATTTTGAAAGAAAAAAATGGCAGGCACACCGGCTGGCTGCTGCTCTTTCAGGATGTGACTTTGCGCAAGGAGAGCGAAAACCAAAAGAGAAAACTCGCCGCGCTGGAAGAACGCGAGCGCATCGGGCGCGACCTGCACGATGATATTGGTCAGGTGTTGGGTTTCTTTAATATGCAAACGCAGGCGATCTCAGCGCTGCTCGACCAGCAAAAAATCGCGCAAGCCCAGGCGGAGTTGGCGCGGCTGGTGAACGTTGCCCAGAAAAATCAAAGTACCGTGCGCCGCTATATTCTCGATCTCCGCGTGGAAAAGCAAACAGAAATGCCGCCGCCCGCCGCCGATTTTATCAGCGTGTTGAGCGACTACATAAACAGCCTGTCCAGCGAATACAATTTTGAAGTGGATCTGCACCTGCCCGACGATCTGCCAGACCTGCTGCTTGCGCCGCTGAGCGAGATACAACTCTTGCGTATCGTTCAAGAGGCGCTGACCAATGTCCGCAAATACGCGGGGACGAATCTGGCGCGGGTTTATATTGAAGCGGACGCGGAAAATATTCAAGTGGCGATCGAAGATCAGGGCGGCGGATTCGACCCGCTGGCAGTGGCAGCGGATGCTCACTTTGGTTTGCAGATCATGCGCGAGCGGGCTGCCAGTGTGAATGGAAAACTCGAGGTGGAGAGTCAATTGGGGAGCGGCACCCGCCTGACCGTCGTCATGCCGCGGATTTTATCCAGCGTGGAGAATGCGCCCGCGTGGCGCGTCCTGTTGGTGGACGATCATCCGCTTTTCCGCGAGGGGCTGCGGACTTTGCTGAGCGCGCGCGGGATAAACATCATCGGCGTCGCCGAAAATGGATTGGACGCGCTGGAGCAAACCCGCGCGCTGCTGCCGAACCTGATCCTGATGGATGTGGAGATGCCGCAACTGGGCGGTGTGGAAGCGACCCGCCGCATCAAAGCCGAGTTCCCGGATGTGCGCGTTGTAATGCTGACGGTTTCTGCGGATGACGAAACTTTGTTTGGCGCTTTACGCGCGGGGGCTTCGGGCTATTTACTTAAGAGTTTGAATGATACCGATTTTTACCGCCTGCTTAAAAATATCATGCGCGGAGAAAGCGTACTCTCGCCCGGGCTGGCTGCCCGCGTGCAGACGGAGTTTTCGCTGCCGCAAGTTGATGACGCGCACGCGCCAGTTAAACCGCTGCCGCAATTGACCGAGCGGCAATATGAAGTGCTGGATCATGCCGCGAAGGGTTTGATCTACAAGGAAATTGGCGCGCGATTGCATTTGAGCGAACGCACCATTCGCTACCACATGGGGGAAATTCTTAAAGCCCTGCAAGTTCAAACCAGCCGCGAAGCGATTGTGCTGGCAAGACGGCAAGGGTTGGGATAGAAGAATAGCATTATATAGGTAGCGTGCGGATACGCACTTTCTGTTCGGTAACGCTCAATATTGCGCCTTTATCCAAGGCTTCGGACTGCTGGTTAATAATGCTGAAAAGATGACGAGTGATATTTAAGGCGCGCATATCTTTAAGGCGAAAGATGATAACGCTTGGCAAACTCCCGCCGCTGGCGGCGAGTAATTCGCCAAAATCAAGGTCGTGGGTAAGCAGGACGCGCTTTTCGCGGCGCGCTTTTTCAAGAATATCCCCATCCGTCATACGATAAAGGTTTTCATCAAGCAGGTGAACTGCTTCATGTCCTTTTTGGCGCAGTTCTTCCACCACGCGGGGCGAGATGCCCATATCGGCAAGAAACTTCATAAATTGGTCATCTCCAGGGTTTGCACGGTCTCGTCCGCCAGCCATGCGGCATATTGCAGGGATTGACGAATGTCTTCTTCCTCGAGATAGGGATATTCTTTAACGATATCAGCGGCGTTCATACCATTGGAAACGAGGTTGAGAATTAAAGAAACAGTCACTCTCATGCCGCGAATACAGGCGCGTCCACCCATGCTGTTGGTATCGAAGGTAATCCGATTAAATTGGGTCATAGTATTACTCCATTGATTGATTATATCTCACGCTTGTTTCTCGCAAAGCGTCAAACCCACAAAGTTTTTATTCATCCTGGAGGGCTGTTTAATAACTGACCTTACGCACTTTTGCGACTCGCACCCTATTGCCCGCACAGGGATAAATCCCTGTGCTACTCTTACGAAGCCTGCTTCGCAGGCTCAGCCGCCGAAGGCGGCTTCGTAACGCTTTGCGTAGCCCCTGACGTTCCACGTCGAGGCGGGGCTGGCATAAGAGAATGTTAAGGGACGAGAAAATGATTTTGCGTAAGGTGAGTTAATAAGTCAATTCCCACACCCCTTTAGCATGATTCCCTCCCGTAAGAACAACGGGACGGTGTGAGCGGAGCCACACTTGCGCCGCACGTGATTTGCCAGGCAAATCATGCAGGTGAGTGTCTCTGAAATAATCGTAGAGATGCTTCGCGGAGTTTATCCTGAGTGAAATCGAAGGGCTCAGCATGACATCGTAAGTTATTAAACAGTCTCTTAATCCATCATTATCACAAAATCAACTTACATTTTTGACAGAATAAGCCAAATTGTCGTGTGACTGTCGTTGAACGACAGTCACAAATACCGTACTCGCCCATAGAATAGCGCGAATATCCACATTCATATTCACGAGGTGACCCGACCCAAATCTACTTCTGCCGTTTCTATTTGATTAATTTGTACGGACACAACATTCAACCATTCAAAAGGAAAAAACAACATGCAATCTTCATTTAAGAAATCAGTTTTTATGTTACTCACCCTGCTGGCGCTGATGCTGGCGCAGGTCACGCCAGTCTTGGCAGCTCCCTCTAATGGTGCCTGCACCCCCATCGTCGTCGCTAATACTGCTAACAGCGGCACAGGTTCTCTGCGTCAGGCGCTCGTGGATATTTGCGCGGGCGATACGATTAATTTCGACTCCAGCCTTTCTGGCGGAACGATTACGCTCCTCACCCCTTTGACACTCGATAAAAACGTAACCATTGACGGCTCGGCGCTTGCTTCAAAGATCACCCTCAGCGGAGGTGGTTCGGTACGGGTAATGAACATAAATGCTGGTACCTTAATTGTCACGATCAATAGTCTCATTATTAGTCAAGGCTACAGCGCTTACAGCGACGGAGATGATGATGGCGGCGGCGGAATTTACATTTACGCGGGCAGCAGGCTGAATGCGAATAACAGCGCCTTCAACAATAATTCGGCGGGGACCTACAGCGGCGGCGCTATCAACAGCACGGGTGGCACTTTGGTTGTGACTAACAGCGCCTTCACTGAAAACTCGGCGGGCGGCGGCGGCGCCATCTACTTTGGCACAGGTCCCAACCCTGCTTACCTGCGTGGCAGTTTTAGCGTTACTAGCAGCACCTTCACCGAGAATTCGGCTGTCGGCACCTACGGCGGCGGCGGCGCCATCTTCATGGGTTACAGTAGCGCTGGCTCGGAGATTGTTAATAAGAGCACTTTTACCGGCAATTGGACAGAATCCACCGAGAACGGTGGCGGCGCCATCTTGAATTACGCATCTTTGAGTATGTCTAACAGCACCTTTAGTGACAACTCGTCAGCGGCATATGGCGGCGCCATCTTCAACACCCGTAGCGCATCTCTAAATAACAGTACCATAAGCGGCAATTCAGCAACTACCGCTGGCGGCGGCATTTACAACGCAGCCCGAGATGGCGGCGCCTTCACTACACTCAAGAATACAATTGTCGCCAACAATCCAACCGGCGGCAATTGCGCTTACAATAACCCGACCTACGCCTTCACTACCTCAGGCGTAGACAGCATGTCGGATACAGCGGTTTGCGGCGCGAACACGACGGTAAAGACTCTCGCCGAGATCAAGCTTGGCGCACTCACCGGCAGCCCCGCGTATTTCCCGCTCCTTAGCGGCAGCGCAGCAATTGATGCGGGCAACAACACATACTGCGACTCCGTGGGTGGCCAGTCGCAAAATGGCGTGTCACGCCCGGTAGATGGTGACGCTGTCGCTGGCGCAATTTGCGATATCGGCGCGTATGAAGCGCCTGCCAGCTTTACCGTCACCTTTGACGCGAACACCGGCACGGGTGATCCAATGACTCCCCAAACCGCCAACACCGCGACAGCGCTGACGACCAATACCTTCACCAAAGCAGAAAACGTATTCGCGGGCTGGAACACCCTCGCTAACGGCACAGGCACACCCTATGCAGACGGCGCATCCTACCCTTTCACCGCGAATGAAACACTCTTCGCGCAGTGGAGCAACGCCAACGATTTCGTGATCACGGTCAAAACGGATAACGCGGGTTCCAGCAGCACAGAGTTCACCATCCCCACTAATGGGACGGGCTACGACTACAACGTAGACTGTAACAACGACGGCACGGATGAAGCTACCGGCGCGACCGGCGATTACACTTGTACTTATGGCGCGGCAGGAACCTACACCGTCCGCATCAAAGACAAAGCCGGCAACGGCACGGGCTTCCCGCAAATCTACTTCAACAATAGCGGAGATAAGCTCAAACTGCTCACGATCAAACAATGGGGCACAGGCAAATGGCTTTCGATGGAAAGTTCGTTTAAGGGCTGCGCCAATCTAGCCGGGCAGGCAATTGACAACCCCAATCTATCCCTTGTAACCAGTATGTATTCGATGTTCACGAACGCAAGCGCGTTCAATCAGGACATCAGCGGCTGGAACACCGGCAGCGTGACCGATATGAGCAATATGTTCAGTTACGCAAGCCTCTTCAATCAGGACATCGGCGCTTGGAACACCAGCAGCATCACCAATATGAGTACGATGTTCTTTCATGCAGAAGCCTTCAATCAGGACATTAGCAGTTGGGACACCAGCCAGGTGACCACGATGTTCGGTATGTTCAATTCCGCATATGCCTTCAACAAGGACGTCAGCAGCTGGAACACCATCAGCGTGACCACGATGAACGGGATGTTCCGATACGCGACCGCCTTCAATCAGAATATCAGCGGCTGGGACACCAGCAGTGTGACCAGTATGAACAGTATGTTCTCTGGCGCAACTGCCTTCAATCAGGACATCAGCGGCTTGGACACCAGCAGCGTGGCCAATATGGGCTATATGTTCGATGGCGCGACTGCCTTCAATCGGAACATCGGGTCATGGAACGTCAGCGCGCTAACCGACGCCACAGATATGTTCTTGGGTGTGACGCTTTCCACCGCAAATTACGACGCGCTGCTCAACGGCTGGAACGCGCAAGTCTTAACATCTGCGGTAACTTTCAACGGCGGAAATAGCCTATATTGCGCCACCGCCGCCCACGACAACATGACCACTAGCGACTTGTGGGTAATTACAGACGGCGGTGCAGTCGTCACCTGTTACACCGTCACCTTTAACGCGAACGACGGCGCGGGTTCAATGACCGCCCAAGTGTCCAGCGGCGCGACAGCTCTAAGCGCCAATACCTTCACGCGCACAGGCTACACCTTCGCGGGCTGGAACACCGCCGCTGCCGGCGACGGCAAATCCTCCTACGCAGATGGCGCATCCCATCCTTTCACTTCGGATGATGAACTCTTCGCTCAATGGACGGCAGCCAGCCAGACCCTCACGTTCAACAGCAACAGCGGCACGCCAGTTACAGCTATCACGCAAAACTTCGGCACCTCAATCAGCGCCCCGACTGACCCCACCCGCACGAACTACACCTTTGCGGGCTGGTATAACGAAGCAGGTCTCACCACGCCGCATGTTTTCGACACGATGGGCGTGACCACCACCATCCACGCCAAGTGGACGGGTGTCAGCCAAACCCTCGCGTTCGAAAGCAACGGCGGCACGTTAGTCACAGCCATCACCCTGCCTTTCGGCTCTTCCGTCAGCGTTCCCACAGCCCCGACCAAGAGCGGCTACACCTTCGGCGGCTGGTATGACGAAGCGGGTCTGACCACGCTACACACCTTTAGCACGATGGGCGTGAGTACCACCATCTACGCCAAATGGACGCTCGTTATTATTACTGTCGCGAATCCGTTAATTGTGAAATCACAAGCAGCCAATGACGGCTGGGTCTTGGAATCCACAGAAACGAGCAATAGCGGCGGCACAAAGGACAGCGCAGCTGACACCTTCAACCTTGGTGATAATGCCGCGAAAAAGCAATATCGCAGCATCCTGTCTTTTGATGCTTCCGCATTGCCGGATGGCGCCACTGTCGTTAGTGTTAAGTTGAAAGTTAAAAAGTCCAGCATCACCGGCGGGGGCAACCCGGTCACTATGTTTGGCGGTTTTATGGCAAAAATTGGAAACGGCGCTTTCGGCGCTGCTGGGCTTTCTTTAGCAGACTTCAAGAATGCAGCCCCCACCAGTATTTTAGTGGGACCGTTCGGCCCCACTCCATCGGCTAGTGGTTGGTACACCATTAACCTAAGCGGCGGCAAAGCGCTAATCAACAAAACTGGCTTGACCCAGATCCGCTTGCGTTTTAGTTTGGAGGATAACAACAACGGCATCGCCAACATCCTCAAACTGTTCAGTGGTAATGCCGCCAACGCGGCGAACCGTCCGCAGTTGATCATCGGCTACAGCCTGCCTTAAGATTTGCAGGTATATAACAAACAAACAGGGCAGCCTCAAACGGCTGCCCTGTTTATTTTTTACGAGTCAAGGGCAAAGCATCATCAAGTGCATCAGTATCAAGGTCGGTAGCACAATTTAAAGTTGGGCTTCTTTATTGTTTTCACATAATTTCTTTATACTTTCCACTTCAAATAAATGTAAAATTGAAAACAATAACGATATTCATGTTGCCATATTCAAAGGAAACCATGACGAAACAACAAAAAATCCTTACTTATATTTTCATCGCAATTGGCGCATTGGCGGTGATCTTCTTTGGGATGCGCGCTATGCGCTCGGTCATGCGGATGCGCGGCGCGGGCCCATTTGGGAAACCTCCGCCCGCAGAGCAAACCGATGTGAGTCTGATCCGCGATTGGATGACCGTGCCTTATGTGGCACGCACATATAAAGTTCCACCCGATGCGATCTTCAATACAATGAATATCCCCGGCTATGAAAATCGCAAAAAGAGTTTGAAGGAATTGAATGACGAGTTTTATCCCAATCAGGATGGCGCAGTACTCGCGCACATTCAAGCCGTGATCCAGGCTATGCAAAAACAGGAACCGCCGCCGCCCTTCCCCGCCACACCGATCTTAATCACGCCCACATCCACACCATGAGCGCTTTTCTGCTTACACAAGTCATCAATTATGGCGCGCCGTTGGTGGGGCTGGTACTATTACTCGGCGCGCTCGGTTTACCTGTCGGCGCATCTGTAGTCCTCATTGCAGCGGGGGCATTCAGTCAGCAAGGCTTTCTGAATTGGCTGCAAGCCGCCGCACTCGGCCTGGCAGGCGCAGTGATCGGAGACACGTTCAGTTTTGGGATGGGATACTTCGCAAAGGATTGGACTCAACGCCGCTTTGGAAATTCCCCCATGTGGATCAACGCGCGCGATTCGTTTCAACAACGCGCCGGACTCGCGGTCTTCTTCACCCGCTGGCTGGTGACCGCGGTTGCGATTCCCACCAATCTGATCGCGGGCGGCAGCGGATATAAATTCTCGCGCTTCATGATCTACGACATCAGCGGCGAAATCCTTTGGATCACTCTATATGGCGGCCTTGGATATGCCTTCGGCAGCCAATGGGAATTAGTCAGCGAATTCCTAAGCAACTTCGGCGGTCTGATCTTGGGGTTGGTCGTCTTCGGTTTTGGTGTCAGGCAATTGGTAATATGGCAAAGACAGAACAAAACGCAGTACAGTCAAAATAAAATTCCCGCGGATTAATCCGCGGGAATTTTTTATCAGAAGTTACAGTCCCAATTTCTTCGCCTCATTCCAAAAACCGTCCATCTCTTCCAAAGTCATATCCGATAAATTCCGCCCCTGCTTCTTCGCGGATTGTTCCACATAGCCAAAACGTTTCTTGAATTTGATATTCGCCCCGCGCAACGCGGATTCCGCATCCACTTTACGCCAGCGCGCGAGGTTGACCAGCACGAAGAACAAATCGCCCAACTCATCGGTAACTTCATCAATATTTTGCGCGTTCTTGACTTCCTCAATTTCCTCGCGAATCTTATCCAGCACACCTTCAATTTCGGGCCAGTCAAAACCCACACGCGCAGCACGGTCTTGATAATTCTGCGCCTGGATCAAGGCAGGCAACGCAGAGGGAACGCCATCCAAGATTCCTTTATCTTCTTTCTTCTTACTTCTTTCTTTCTCTTTCAACTTTTCCCAATTTTGCAAGACGCCATCCACATCATCCAATTTCACATCCCCAAACACATGCGGATGACGACGCACGATTTTGTCGTAAATATTTTTAATGACATGTGTCATCGTAAACTCTTCATACTCATAACCGATCTGTGAATTCAAGACAATCTGCAAAAGCAAATCGCCAAACTCCTCGCGCATGGATTCGGTGTCATTATCATCCATTGCGGATAAGGTCTCGTAGGATTCTTCGAGCAAATGAGTCCGCAAAGTTTGGTGAGACTGTTCTTTATCCCAGGGACAGCCATCCTCGGGCGCGCGCAAGTGTGCGACAATTTCCGCAAAGGCTTCGAAGGATGTTCCCTCCCCCAGTGACGGGAGATATAAACAGGTTACAGATTGCAGGTTGAAAGTTGAAGGCTGAAAGTTGACCAAACCTTCAACTTTCAATCCTTCGACGGTGCTCAGGACATGCTTTGAACCTTCGATCCAACTCACTTCATGTTCTTTCGGATACACGGCTAACAGCACCTTCTTTACTTGCAGCGTCAACTCAGGCGAGTCGACTCCGATGAGAAGGGCGGGAATATCCGGGGGAAAAGGCGGAACATGCGCGGAAGACAAAGTCCGCGCGTCGAGCAGAGTCAACTTTGCGGGCGGGATAATGTTCAACGTGTCAAATACAGAGGCAATGAGGGAAAAGTCCATAATTCACCTTAAACAAAATAATCCGCAATTCGCAACTCGTAAAATAAATTACGGATCACGTACTACGGATCAACTAAAAGTCTTACAAAGAATAAATTAGCGCTTGGTGTATGTCGGCGCCTTACGAGCCTTCTTAAGACCGGGCTTCTTGCGTTCCTTTACGCGGGCATCGCGGGTGAGCAATCCCTTTTTGCGAAGAGCAGATGTCCATTCAGCGTTGATGATCTGAAGCGCACGGGCAATGCCGAGGCGTACAGATTCAGCCTGACCCGTTGTACCGCCACCGTTGACCAAAACACTCACGTCATACTTGGTGGCTTCCTGCCCCACTGCGATAAAGGGACGCATGATGTCTTCAACATCACCCATGCGGGTGAAAAATGCTACGCCGTCTTTTTCATTGACAGTAAACTTGCCGCTGCCATCCATCAAACGTACGCGAGCAGTACTTTCCTTGCGGCGACCAATGCCTTCATAATATTGAGCCATATTTACTTACCTCTTATTCCAGAACTTTCGGGACTTGTACGGCATGCGGATGTTCAGGGCCTGCATAAATCTTCAAACGCTTAAGCACAGAGCGTCCCATGCGATTATGCGGAAGCATGCCCCACACTGCATCGCGCAGGGCGCGATCGGGGTGCTGCGCTAACTGATCTCGCAATGAAATAGTCTTCAAGCCGCCGGGGTATCCCGAATGGCTATGATAGAACTTGGTTTCCAATTTTGTGCTGGTCTTTGTACCGGTCACGGTTACGAGTTCGGTATTGATCACAACAACAAAATCTCCCATCTCCACGCCAGGCGTGAAGGTCGGTTTATGTTTGCCAAGCAGAATATGCGCAATGCTCGCGGCAAGGCGGCCAAGGTTCTGCCCTTCGGCGTTGACTAAAACCCAGTCGCGCTGAATCTCAGCGGCTTTCGGATAGTATGTTTTCTGTTGCACTTTCTTCACTCCGTTTCATTAATCAAATCGGATCTTTTGATCCATACATTACTTCTACCAGCGCCAATCCGTGTGCGGGGGCCATCCCGGTGGGAAACTTTCCCTGCTGTAATAAAGCGTTTTGGATATCTTCCACCGATAATCTGCCCTGCGCCAGGGATACTTGCGCAAAGACCAATCTTCTCACCATGCGATACAGGAACGCGTCTGCTCGGACCTCGAACTGCCACTCGCCATCGGGCATTTGTCTCCACTCGGATTCTGTCACCGTGCGCACCGTTGTGCCTCGCGGAGCGGGCGTGGTCGGTGAACCAAAGGCGGCAAAATCATGTGTGCCGAGGAAAACACCTGCAATTTGTTTGAGGGCATCTCCACGCTGCGCAATTGACGGATGTACCCGCCACAAAAACTTTTCGCGCAACGGATCGCGGGTCGCGTCACAGAATAACCTGTAACGATATTTCCGTGAAACCGCATTGAAGCGTGGATGAAAATCTGCCGAAGCTAAAGACAGGCTGCGTACCGCAATGTCAGGCGGAAGGTTGGCGTTGAGCGCGTTGCGTAATGCATCAATTGAGTGCGCCCATTCAAGATCAAATGCAACAACCTGTCCGGTCGCGTGAACGCCTGCGTCAGTTCTACCCGACAAAATCACTGCATGGGCAGACCAGTTCAGAGTGCGGAGCGCTTTTTCAAATTCGCCCTGCACAGTTCTACTATTTGCCTGTCTCTGACTTCCTTGAAAGCCAGAGCCATCATAAGCAAGAATCGTCTGGTAACGTGCCATTATTTAGCGACTTCAGGTCGCTGCTTATTACTCTTCCACTAACTCAAGGATAACCATCTCGGCGGCATCGCCGTGACGGGGTCCAAGCTTCAACACACGAGTATAACCACCGGGTCGATTTGCAAAGCGAGGGGCAATCTCATCGAACAAACGCTTGATGAGTTGGTTATCGCCCAATCGGGAAATAGCCAAACGGCGCGCGTTAAGTTTCTGGATATCGGTGCCATTTGCACTGTTGCGGGCAAGCGTGATCAAGCGCTCAGCATCACCGCGGATTGCGGCGGCTTTGGCTTTGGTGGTCTGAATACGCTCATGCGTAAAGAACTGTTTGATCAGGTTGCGTCGCAGGGCAATACGTGCGCCTGTTCTGCGTCCTAATGTGTAACCTGCTACTGAATGTCGCATCTCTAACTCTCCGAAGATGATGAGTCTTTCATAAAGCCCTTCTCCTGCATCTTTTCGCGGAGCTCATCTAGGCTCTTTTCGCCAAAATTGCGGATGGACATGACTGCGGTCTCGCCTTTTTCGAGGAGGTCGAGCACGTCACCAACGGTGGTGATGCCGGTGCGCTTCAATGAGTTGAAGACACGCACCGAAAGGTCCAGGGCTTCGACTGGCGTTTCCGCCAGTTCGCTGCTCAGGCGGCTTCCCGAGGATTCGCGTTCCACTGCCACTGCGAGCATTTCTTCATTGATGCCCGCAACATAGCGCAGATGGTCAATGAGAATGCGGGCAGAGGAGCTCAACGCACGTTCCGGCGAGATGGTACCGTCCGTCCAGATTTCTAAAATTAATTTGTCGTAATTCGTGCTCTGACCCACACGGGCAGAAGATACTTCCCAATTCACACGTTTCACGGGGCTGTAAATCGCATCCACCGGCAATTCGCCAATGGGCATGTGGCCTGCGCGCTCATTTGCTGGCGAATAGCCGCGTCCACGCTCAACCATAAATTCAATGTCAAGCTTGGTCTTAGGACTGTCCACCGTAAAAAGATACAAGTCAGGATTGACGATCTCAATCTCAGCCGGAGGGATAATATCCGCCGCTGTGACCGTCCCCTCGCCGCGTACTTCAAGGTGCATACGGGCGCTGTCGACACCATCCATCTTGATGCGGATCTGTTTGACCTGCAACATAACCTGAATCACATCTTCGCGCACGCCTGCGATGTCACTGAACTCATGCAAAACATCCGCCACACGCACAGAGGTGATCGTTGTGCCCTCCAGAGAAGAAAGCAAAACACGGCGAAGGGCATTGCCCAACGTCACACCGTATCCACCCTCTAGCGGGCTAATTATGAATTTGCCGTAATTCCGAGCTTCTGCTTCACGCTCGATCTTCGGCATAACCATGTTCGTAATGATACCCGTCACGGTTCACCATTCCTTATAACAAGGCATCAGGTCGGGGATAATAATTACACCACCGACCCAATGCGTACTGGAGGATTAGCGTCTGGAATAGTATTCGACGATCAATTGTTCGTCGAGGTTTCCGTCAATTTCAGCACGTTCAGGCATGCGGGCGAATGTGCCAGCCATGCTTTTAATGTCGCGGTTGATCCAACTTGGAGCGTTGCGCTTCTCAGTATACTCGTTCAAGTCTTTGAAGTAGGTCAACTTGATTGAGCCTTCGCGTACAGTAATGGTATCGCCTTCGCCAAGAAGCATGGAAGGCACATCTGTACGACGGCCATTTACAGTGAAGTGACCATGAGATACCAGCAAGCGAGCCTGCGAACGACTGGATGCAAATCCGAGTCTAAACACCACGTTATCAAGGCGTGACTCAAGGATTTGAAGCAGGTTCAAACCTGTCAAACCGCGGCGAGTGATCGCAGTGTCATAATAGCGACGAAACTGACGTTCCATTACGCCATAGATACGACGAGCCTTCTGCTTGGCACGCAATTGGCGGGCAAAGTCGGAAACACGTCCCGTACCCATGCCTTTCCCTTTACCGCCACCGCGTCCTGCGGTGCGGCCATGTTGGCCGGGAGCGAAGTCGCGCTTTTCAAAAGAACATTTGGGCGTAAAACAACGATCACCCTTTAAGAAAAGCTTTTCTCCTTCACGTCGGCAAAGTTTACAAACTGGACTTAATGATTTAGCCATAAGTAACTACCTCAACCTATTACACGCGTCTCTTTTTCGGAGGACGGCAGCCGTTATGCGGCACTGGAGTGATATCCGAAATCGAGCGTACCTTCAGACCCATAGCCTGCACGGCACGAATTGCATTCTCACGTCCGGGGCCGGGGCCTTTTACGAATAATTCCACTTCCTGCAAGCCCAATTGTTGAGCGGCTTTCAAAGCCTGCTCAGCGGCAAGGCGGGCAGCAAAAGGTGTACTTTTACGGGAGCCTTTGAAACCGGCGGAACCGGCGGAACCCCAGGAAACGGTGTTTCCTTCGGTGTCTGTTACGGTCACTATGGTATTGTTGAAGGAAGCAAAGATATGCACCTGTCCGGAGGACAAGGTGCGCTTCCCTTTTTTCGCACCAGAGGCGCGGCGGGTGGAACGAACACTTTGAGCCATTTTTATTTATACCTTTCGGACAGGATTACTTCTTAGCACCCTTGCGACGACCACGACCGGCTACCGTTTTCTTGGTACCTTTACGTGTGCGTGCATTGGTCTTTGTACGCTGGCCGCGCACTGGGAGGTTGCGACGATGACGTAAACCGCGATAAGAGCCAATTTCAATCAGGCGCTTAATGTTCAACTGAACTTCGCGGCGTAGGTCGCCTTCAACCTTATAGTTTTTGGATACATATTCGCGAATGGCGGAAACTTCCGCCTCGCTTAAATCTTTGATGCGCGTATCAGGATTGACTTTGGTGTGAGCCAAAATCTCATGCGAACGCGTCAGCCCGACACCGAAAAGATACGTCAAGCCGATTTCAACCCGCTTATTACGGGGTAGGTCAACACCTTCAATTCTCGCCATAGATCACCACACTAACCCTGTCTCTGTTTATGTTTTGGATTTTCGCAAATGATATATATAATTCCTTTGCGTCGAATTACACGACACTTGGCGCAACGTTTGCGAATGGAGGGCGAAACTTTCATAATTCAATCTCCTTACTTGCGGCTTGTCTATTTTGACAGCCAAAGGTCTAATTATACTGGTTATATTTCAATTCGTCTATATTTTTCAACGGCAATCTGCATATGGTTCACAGAACAGTCAGGATGAGAGGTTCTCCTTCGGTGACGGCAATTGTATGTTCAAAATGTGCCGTCAAAGAACCATCTGCGGAGACTACCGTCCACTTATCCGGCAGGACGCGGGTTTCGTGCGTCCCGATTAGCACCATCGGTTCAATCGCTATCGTCAGACCTGAGCGGAGTAATAACCCGCCGCCTGCTTTGCCGACATTCGGCACCTGTGGGCCTTCATGCATCTTACGCCCAACTCCATGTCCCGTATATTCACGGGTGACATAGAGTCCGCGGCTTTCGACATAATTTTGTATCGCCGCCGAAATATCGCCGGTGCGTTTGCCTTTGCGCATTTGTTCAATGCCTGCATATAACGCGCCTTCGGTCACTTCAAGCAGATTTGTCGCTTCGGGAGAAATCTCCCCCACCCCGGCGGTGAATGCAGAGTCTGCGACAAAACCTTCATGGATCGTTCCGCAATCTATCGAAACAATATCCCCTGCCTTCAACTTTCGTTTCGGGTGCGGGATACCGTGTACCATCTCGTCATTGATGCAAACAGTAATGGATGTAGGAAACGGCGGATGACCATAGCCTTTGAATGGCGATACACATCCGTGTGACTTCAGCACTTCCTCAGCAGCCGCGTTGAGGTCAGCCGTTGCCACACCGGGTTGTAAACGTTCTTTAACTGCTGCCAGAACGCTTGCGTTGATATGCCCTGCCTCACGCATAATCTTAATTTCGGCAGGGCCTTTTATATTGATCTGGCGTTCCCAACTCATGGATAAAACCTACTTTTCAACAGAGTTTATCGTTCACTCTGGGTTTCACAAAAATTATTTTTTCAACGTAGAAAGTAAATCGCTCGTTACCTTTTCAACGGGTTGCATACCGTCGGTCTCGATCAGTAGTCCTTTCGTACGGTAATACTCTACAAGCGGCATTGTCTGCTCAAAATAGACATGGATACGTTTTGAAACCATAGTTGCCTTGTCGTCATCACGCTGATACAACTCAGATCCGTCAATGTCGCAAATGCCTTTTTGTTTGGGCAGGCTGGTCTTCTCATTATAGATATGACCTTGTGCTCGACAGGTCCAACGTCCACTGATGCGTTCCACAATAACATTCTCATCAGCAGTAATATACGGAACCGCATCCACCTTCCCGCCAAATTCAGCGAGCATAACAGCCAGAGCATCGGCTTGCGTTGGGGTGCGGGGAAAACCATCAAGAATGGCACCCATTTCGCAATCCGGATGTTTAATACGATCACGGATCATGGCAATGGTCAAATCATCAGGAACTAACTCACCTTTATCCATAAAAGATTTAGCGAGCCTGCCAAGTTCGGTCTGGTTTTTCATGTTCTCTCGAAAGAGATCACCCGAAGAAATATGAGCAAGATTGATTGTGTTAGCCAAAATTTCGGCTTGCGTCCCTTTACCTACACCAGGGGGACCAAGCAAGACGATGAAGGTTGCCATAAGACTCCTTAGCGTACAAGCAGAGAATCTTGATATCCGTGTAGTTTCAATTCCGCGTCAATGTTCATAAAGGTATCGCGTACAACGCCAACGACAATGAGCAGACCAGAGGATGAAACGAGGAACAAACCGGTCTGAGAGCTCGCTGCAATCCCAAGCGCACTCAACAAAAGCCCAAGCAGGAAAGGCATGATTGCCACGATCCCAAGAAAGACTGCGCCAGGCAGAGTGATGCGACGCTGCACCGTACTTAAATATTTTTGAGTAGGGGCGCCCGTATGCACACCGGGAACAGTAGCCCCAACCTTCTTCAAGTTATCACCATAGTTCTGCTGGTCAAATAAAACAGAAGTATAGAAGAAAGTAAACACAACAACCATAAGGAAGTAAAGTGTCCAATAGCCCCAGTTGCTTGAACCGGTACCCTGAAAGAAATTCTGTACGCCGATAAAGAAATTCTTAACGCCTGCATTTTCACTATTTATGAAGTAGCTCGAAAGGATCGCAGGAAATTGCAAAATGGCACTTGCAAAGATCAACGGGATCATGCCGGAGAGGTTGACCATCAAAGGCAAAGTTCCCTTGACAGGCATGGACATGCGATTGCCCATACGGCGACCTGGATACATCACCGGCACGTTGCGACGTCCTTGTTGCACATAAACAATTGCAAACACGGTCAAAATAATGATCGCAAGTGTAAAGATAAACATAAACAGCGCGGTATCTCTATCTGCAAAAAGCTGCGCAAGATTCGAGGGCATACGTGCTACGATACCTGCGAAAATCACCAAGGAAAGTCCCTGCCCACGAATACCGTATTCCGAAATTAATTCACCCAGCCAAATGGCAAACATGGTACCTGCTGTCATGGCAATCAGAACAGTCCATGAATTCAACGCTGTGGCTGGGTCTAGCAAACCAAAGGGAAGTATAAGCTTGCCGTTTAATGCCTGACTAGATAGCGAGTTGAAGATATTAATTTGGCCAATAGCAGACAAAGCAGCCATCGGAACAGCTAAATAATATGTCCACTTTTCCTGCCAGCGGCGCGCCTCACGGGGGTCTTCTTCCATTCTACGTTGTAAGGCGGGGATGATCGGGATCAATAATTGTAAAATGATCTGCGCGGTAATATACGGATATACACCCATTGAAAGCAATGAGAAGTTGGAAACCGTGCCGCCAGAAAGCAGATCGAGAAAATCAAGAAAACTCCCGCCGCCACTAGATAAAGCCTTGAACTCAGCCAAAACAGCAAAGTTCACGCCTGGTGCAGGGACATTCGCCGCAATACGATACAACGCTAGAATGCCCAATGTAATGAGCAGCTTACGCCGAATGTCTTCCGATTTCCAAAGGTAACGCCAGCCTGAAAAGGTCGTCTTCATGCAAAATATCCTTTAACTTTAAGGTAAGGCGATCAATTCAACAGAGCCGCCAGCTTTTTCAATCTTGGCTTTGGCTCCTGCAGTCACGCGATGAGCGCGCACTTTTAAGGCCACTTCGATTTCACCGCGTCCCAATACAACAACGGGTTTGCGGAGGTCGCGCAAAAGATGCGCGGCTTCGAGGGCTTCGGGGGTCACATCTGCATTGGCTTTGAATGCCTGCGAAAGTTGATCAAGGTTTACTTCATTATAGAAAACCTGATTAGGCGGAGTGAATCCTTCACCACGCATAAAGGGTAAACGGCGGAAGAAAGGCAGGTTACCACCTTGACGGTACATATGACCGCCTTCGCCGGAACGTGCGCCCGCGCCTTTGGTACCGCGACCTGCAGTTTTACCCTGCCCTGCCGAGATACCGCGTCCAACGCGCTTTCGATTTTTCTTTGACCCAGGATTGGGTACGAGATCGTGTAGTTGCATAGTTAACCTACTCTTCAACCTTGATCATGTGAATCACCTTATTCAACATACCGCGCATCGCAGGGTGATCCTTATGCTCAACAGTTTGATGTAAACGGCGCAAACCAAGCGCTTTGATGGTTGCTTTTTGATCCTTGGTAAAGCCAATATCGCTTTTGACCCAGGTCACGCGCAATATCTTGCCAGATGTTTCTTTATTAGGCATGCTTCTTTCTCCGTTCCCAGAATGGCATTAACTCATCGGCGCGTTTGCCGCGGCGAGCTGCTTCCACAGCTGGTGAGCGCAAGCCGTCCAGAGCGCCAAAGGTTGCCATCACCACGTTTAGCACATTTGCGCTGCCCATGGATTTGGTGAGAATATCGCGGACGCCAGCCACTTCCAATACGGCGCGTACGCCGCCTGCGGCGATAACACCCGTTCCCGCTGAAGCGGGTTTCATGAAGACTCTTGCACCAGCCACCTTCCCCAATGATTCGTGCGGGATAGTAGTGTTAAAAAGGTTCATTACGCGCAAATCTTTGCGGGCTCGCTCGGAGGCTTTACGCATCGCATCAGGAACGGCATTTGCCTTCCCAACACCCATGCCAACTGTGCCTTTTTTATCGCCTACAACTACCGTGACACGGAATTGAAAACGACGACCGCCTTTAACAACTTTTGCAACACGGGCGATTTCGATCACACGTTCTTCAAAACCGTCTTGTGGCTCAAATTGCTGTTGCTTTTCAAATTTCTTTTCTGCCATATTTTCTCCATGCAGCAACGACTTTCATCGTTACACGACATTTTAGAATTGCAAGCCGCCTTCACGTGCGCCTTCAGCCAAAGCCTTAACACGCCCGACATATCGGAAGCCGCCACGGTCGAACACAACAGACGAAATTCCTTTGGATTTTGCGCGCTCAGCGACAGCTTGTCCAATAGCTTTAGCCTGTTCGGTTTTCTTCATGCCCTTCATCTTCTCGCGTAAATCTTTATCGATTGTCGAGGCGGAAATCAGGGTGTTGCCTTCCATATCATCAATGATCTGGGCATAAATCCCAGAAAGGCTCTTGAACACATTTAAACGCGGACGGCTAGTGGTGCCAAATACAGTTTTGCGGACGCGGATATGGCGGCGTTCACGAGCGATAGAACGAGTCTTATTCTTAGCCATGGCTTATTTGGCTCCTTTTCCGGCTTTACCAGCTTTACGACGAACACGTTCCCCCAGGTATCGCAAACCTTTGCCATGATAAGGCTCAGGTGGGCGCACCTTGCGAATATTCGCTGCAATCTGTCCAACCAATTCTTTATCGAAGCCCAATACTTTAATTTGGCGGGTCTTCGCATCTGTTTCAAATGCCACTCCGGTCGGGGGTTCCATCTTAACCGGATGTGAATAACCAACAAACAGGGCGAGGTTCTTCCCTTCCATTTCGGCGCGGTATCCCACGCCTTCCACTTGGAGGATAACTTCAAAACCCTTACTAACGCCGTGAATCATATTCGCGAGTACGGCGCGTGTAGTACCATGCAAGGCGCGCTCAGCGGGGTCTTCCGAATTGCGGGTAATATTCAACTGATTATTCTCCATCTTGATACCAATCAAGGAAGAGAATGTTCTATTGAGTTCACCCTTCGGACCCTTCACGCGAACGTCAAAACCTTTTACGTCCACCTGCACGCCACTGGGAATATCTACTGGCAAACGACCAATTCTAGACACAGTAAAACCTCCTACCAGACCTTGCAGATGATCTCGCCGCCAACGCCCAACTGTCGAGCGCGTACGCCGGTCATGACACCCTTAGGTGTGGAGATAATGGCAACGCCAATACCTGAAAGCACCCAAGGAATATCTGTCTTCTTGGTGTAGATGCGGCGTCCCGGTTTGCTTACACGTTCCAAACCGGAAAGCACGGGACGACGTTCGCGACGCTCGCCCACATATTTGATCTTGAGACGCAAAAATTTCTGCACCTCGCGCTCACCTTCCACCACTTCATAGCCTTCGAGAAAACCTTCATCTTTTAAGATTTTGGCAATCTCTACTTTAATTTTTGAGTTGGGCATTGCAACCTGAGCATGACCTGCGAGCACAGCATTGCGAATACGAGTCAACATATCAGCGATCGGATCAGTAAATGACATAATCTACCTCCACCTGGGGCTACCAGGACGCCTTTACGACGCCGGGGATTTTTCCCGTTAAAGCCAATTCACGGAAGCAAATACGGCACAAACCAAAGCGGCGAATAAAACCGCGCGGGCGTCCACAACGCTGACAGCGATTCCGAACCTGCACAGTATGTTTACGGCGCAGCTCACGATATTGCATACATTTTTTTGCCATAGGTTAAGCTTCCTTCTTGCTAATGAACGGCATTCCGAGCAATTTCAATAATGCGCGCGCCTGATCGTCAGACTTGGCAGAGGTTACGATTGTAACTTCCATACCGCGCAACTTATCAATTTTGTCATACTCGATCTCAGGGAAGACCAATTGGTCTTTAAGACCGAGGGTGTAATTACCACGACCATCAAAGGCATTCGCCGATACGCCGCGGAAATCGCGCACGCGGGGTAATGCAATGTTAATAAGACGGTCAACAAACGCCCACATGCGGGGTCCGCGCAAAGTTACTTTCGCGCCGATAAGGCGTCCTTCGCGCAGTTTGAAGTTCGCGATGCTCTTGCGCGCCTTTGTCTGAATGGGTTTTTGACCAGAGATCTGCATCAAATCTGCGGTTGCGGCATCGAGCACTTTGGGATTATCCATCGCTTCACCCAAACCGATATTGATCACAATTTTTTCAATACGAGGCACCTGCATGACGTTCTTGAAACCAAACGACTTAAACAAGGCTGGCGCCACTTCATTGTTATAGAGTTCTTGCATTCTGTTCATCTTTTTTTATTCACTCCATAGCCTAATCAATCGCGGCTTCACAGCTTTTGCAGACGCGATGAGCGCCAGTTTCGTCACGTTGAACAGCGACACGGGTTGCTTCACTACATTTCGGGCAGACCAGCATGACGTTCGAGATATCAACCGGTCCTTCAAATTGGATTCTTCCCGGGTTCATCTGGCGGTTTCCAGCCTGCACTTGCTTCTGATGCTTGGTGCGAATGTTCGCACCTTGCACAACCACACGGCGACTGTCAAGCATGACATTAATCACTTCGCCACGCTTGCCTTTATCTTCAAGTTTACCGCTGATTATTTCTACTGTATCGCCTTTTCGAATCTTTACTTTCATTACTTTGCTCCTACAGCACTTCCGGGGCAAGCGACACGATCTTCATGTAGCCCATATCGCGCAGTTCGCGCGCAACGGGTCCAAAGATACGTGTGCCCCTCGGGTTTTCGCCATCAGCATCGAGGATGACTGCGGCATTATCATCAAAGCGGATGTAAGAGCCATCTTCACGGCGCCATTCTTTCGTGCAACGTACAATGACAGCCTTCACAACTTCGCTTTTCTTTACTGAACCTTGCGGCGCGGCTGATTTCACAGTGGCAACAACAACGTCACCGATCGAACCATATTTACGCCTGGAACCACCTAGAACATGGATAACAAGCAATTCGCGCGCACCGGTATTATCAGCTACTTTTATTCGAGACTCATGTTGAAGCATGGATTATTCTCCTACGCCCTGATCAGCAGTGCGGGTCTCGCGTTTGACAACAGATTCAACTGCCCAGCGCTTATCGCGAGACAACGGGCGGGTCTCTACAATTTGGACCTGGTCACCCATCTGGCAGCCGATTTCATCGTGTGCTTTCACGCGCATGCTTGAGAACACCACTTTTTGATAAAGCGGATGTCGATACTTGCGCGTAATTTCTACCACGACAGTTTTGGTCATTTTGTTGCTGGTGACTACACCAGTCAGACGACGACGATTATTCATTAAGCACCTTCCACAGCGACGAGTTCGCTCTCGCGCAGGATCGTTTCCATGCGTGCGATGTCACGGCGCAAATTTCGTAAGCGACTCGAGTCAGTCAACTGACCAGTCACCTGCTGGAAGCGCAGTTTCATCAGCTCATCATGCGAGTCTGTCATTTTCGTACGTATCTCTTCAACCGCCAACTTGCGGATTTCTTCTACTTTCATTTGCTTCATATTTTATTCTCCTTCAGCCTGACGGCTTACAACTTTGGTCTTAATGGAGAATTTATATTGAGCGCTCTTTAAAGCCGCAAGGGCAATATCTGCCGACAACCCGCTGATTTCAAACATAATGCGTCCGGGTTTAACAGGAGCGACGTAATACTCCACATTACCTTTACCAGAACCCATGCGGGTTTCCGGTGGCTTGTGGGTGTACGGCTTGGCTGGAAAAATACGGATCCAGATCTTACCGCGACGCTTCATTCCACGCACGATGGTGCGGCGAGCCGCTTCAATTTGACGGGCGGTAATCCAGCCCGGTTCCAACGCTTGCAGACCATAATCGCCGAAGGAAATCTCCGCGCCACGGAGGGCCTTTCCTGTCATGCGACCGCGCATCTGCTTACGCCACTTTACACGTTTTGGCATCAACATATCAAATACCTCATCTCAGGCGACGTTGCGATTACTCGCTAACGTACACGCCTTCCGTTGCTTCGACTTTTTCTTCCACATCAGGTTTGACTTCACCTTTATAAATCCAAACCTTAATGCCGATCTGACCATACGTGGTTAACGCTTCGGTTGTGGCAAAATCCAAATTTGCGCGCAAGGTTTGCAGCGGGACACGGCCTTCGCGCAACCATACATCACGTGACATTTCGGCGCCGCCAAGACGGCCGCCTACCAAAATTTTGATCCCTTCAGCGCCTTGCTTGATGGCTTGTTGAATAGCACGCTTCATGGCGCGGCGATAGGCAATGCGTCGCTCGAGCTGATCGGCAATATTTTTGGCAACCAGCATCGCATCGGTGTCGGGCGAGGAGATCTCTTTGATATCAAGATCAATCTTTTTTCCAACCAAAGATTCGAGCGCCTGACGGATCTTCTTGACGCCTTCGCCTTTTCTACCGATCAAAATACCGGGTTTGGCAGTATAAATTGAAATACGAACCTTGCCAGGTGTGCGTTCAACATCAATACGGGAAATACCCGCCTTACCGTCTTTAACAGCGTCAGGCATTTGCTTACGATATTCACGAACTTTTTCATTGGCAGCAGAGCCGCCTTTTGAAAAATTACCAAGCATCAAAGAACGGATGGCAAAATCCTGGTGCAATTGCTGGCGATAAGCAGCGCCTTCTGCGAACCAGCGACCGCCCCAAGGTTGGTTGATTCCAAGACGAAAACCGATAGGATGTACTTTACGACCCATATATTCTCCTTAAGCTCCGCGCTCGCGCAGCACAACAGTCACATGTGAAGTACGGCGTAAAACCGGTTTGAAACGGCCACGCGCACCGAAACGTCTCCACTTGCGAGTGGGAGCTTCGTCAGCGGTGATCTTGGCTACATACAAATCGTCGCGGCTAACGCCGAAATTTTCTTCGGCATTGGCAACAGCGGATGCAACCAGCTTAGTCACAGGCAGTGCGGCACGCTTATTAATAAAGCGCAAAATTTCCAACGCCTCATTTGCGTTCTTGCCACGCACCATATCAATGACAAGGCGAACTTTCTGAGCAGAGAGGGCGAGATTGTTAATTTTTGCATGAATATCAGTCATTTCTCACTCTCCTTATGCAGATTTTTCGCTGGTCTGATGACCACGGAATGTGCGCGTTGGGGCAAATTCACCCAAGCGATGTCCAACCATGTTTTCGGTGATGTAGATCGGCACATGGCGGCGTCCATCATGCACGGCGATGGTATGTCCCACCATCTGCGGGAAAATCACAGAAGGGCGACTCCACGTGCGGACAACTTTCTTTTCATTTTTTTGATTCATGGCCTCAATACGCTTGAGAAGCTTTGTCTCAATAAAAGGGCCTTTTTTCAATGATCTTGACATATATACGTACCTCGTCTAATTCTTAGCGGCTCGTCTTATTACGACGGCGCACGATGTACTGGTCGGTCTTCTTATTACGGCGAGTCTTCTTGCCGAGAGTGGGCTTACCCCACGGGCTCTTAGGACCAGCAAGACCGATCGGCTGGCGACCTTCACCACCACCATGAGGATGATCGCGTGGACTCATCGCAGTACCACGAACAGTCGGGCGAATACCCATGTGGCGCTTACGGCCTGCCTTACCAAGTTTGATATTGCCATGGTCCAGGTTACCAACTTGACCAATTGTCGCATAACAAACTTGATGAATGAGGCGTACTTCACCGGAAGGCATGCGCACTTGGGCAAAATCACCTTCTTTAGCGAGTAATTGCGCCGCGCCGCCTGCCGTGCGAACGAGCTGCGCACCCTTACCCGCTTTCATCTCAATATTGTGGATCAACGTACCTACAGGAATATTGCTAATCGGGAGAGCATTGCCGGGGCGAATCTCGGCGGTAGGACCAGACATCACAGTATCGCCAACTTTCACATCCAATGGAGCGATGATATAACGTTTCTCACCATCTGCATAAAAGAGAAGAGCGAGGCGTGCTGTACGGTTTGGATCGTATTCGACCGCAGCAACCCGCGCAGGGATGCCGTGCTTTTCGCGTTTGAAATCCACGATACGGATGAAACGACGCGCACCGCCACCACGATGTCGAACTGTTATACGACCTTGAGCGTTGCGGCCACCATGTCTCGGTCGGGTTACCAACAATGCACGCTCAGGTTTGGACTTGGTAATTTCTTCAAAAGTGTAACCAGTCATGCCACGAGTGCCGGGCGTTACTGGTTTATATTTTTTTACAGCCATTATTGCACCCCTTCAAAGATCTCGAGGGGTTTACTTCCCTCGGCAAGGGTAATGATCGCCTTCTTGTATCCGGCGCGGCGCACTAATAAACGACGAGTACGGGCGCGACGTCCACGCTTTGCAGGCGCATTGAGAATATTCACGCGCGCCACCGAGACATCAAACAGTGTTTCCACTGCATCCTTCACCATGGTGCGGGTCGCTTGATCGGCGACGACAAAAGCATATTGATTTAATTTACTCGATTGACGGTTGGTTTTTTCAGTAACCAACGGACGGACGAGGACACTATGTAAAGTAGGCATGTCTCTCTCCTTTATCCGAGATGCGCAACAAGCGCGTCAATTGTTTTGATGGGCAGAACGATCTTATCAAAGCCGAGCAAGTCGCGTACATTCAAGTAGCTGGCAAGCAAAACTTTGGCGCTCTCGATATTATCGGCAGAACGCATCACAATATCGTAATTTTGGTCTTTAATGGGCATCAACACCAACGCAGTGGCAGTACCAACCAGGTTTCCCAAGGCCTCAACCATCAGGCGGGTCTTTGGTTCTATCAAGTCAAAACCATCAACGACTACAATGGAAGAATCCTTTGCTTTGACAGATAATGCCGAACGAAGTGCAGCTTGGCGCATTTTCTTCGGCATGCGCTGTTCATAGCTGCGGGGATGGGGGGTATGAATACGACCACCACCCACAAATTGTGCTGCATTCGTAGAACCCTGGCGGGCACGGCCCGTTCCTTTTTGCTTCCACGGTTTTTTTCCGCCACCTCTAACCTCAGAGCGAACCTTCGTCTGATGTGTACCAAGACGAGCATTTGCCATCTGGCGGGTGTATGCCTGATGCATCAGGTCTATATTAATCACAGCTTCAAAAACTTGCGCGGGTAATTCAATCTCGCTAGTCTTGTTGCCTTTCAAATCAAGAACATCTATTTTCATGGTTAATCAGCTCCCGTTTCCTGCGCGCCTATTGCTTGCGCGACTCCTTAATCATGACGAGGCTGCCCTTACCGCCGGGAACCGCACCATTAATGGCGAGTAGGTTACGTTCCACATCCACCATAACAACTTTGATGTTCTGTGCAGTCACGCGATCCACACCCATATGGCCCGAGTTTCGGTGTCCTTTATAGACACGACCCGGTGTAGTACCCGATCCACTAGAACCGGGTGCACGATTGCGGTCAGACGTACCGTGTGTGGCGTTCATGCCGTGAAAGTGATAGCGCTTTACAACACCGGCAAAACCCTTGCCTTTGCTAACACCAATCACATCCACGCGCTCACCAACCACAAAAGCATCAGCAACAGTGACTTTATCGCCAACTTTGAGTCCATGGTCTTTGCTTCGAAATTCGCGCAGGAAGCGCACAGGGGAAATTTCATTAGCTTTCAAGTGACCCAATTGACCGTTTGTAAGACGCTTGGGATTCACTTCGCCAAAGCCCAGTTGCACCGATGAATAACCCTCCTTCTCGGGCATACGAACCTGGGTAACATAACACGGCCCAGCTTCGATGAGGGTTACCGTAAAGGCAACACCTTTCTCATCGAAGATCTGGGTCATGCCGATCTTCTTACCAATTAGCCCTTTCAACATACTCAATTTTCTCCTTTAGAAAAAAGTGACGAGACTGTCAACCGGGGCAGCGGTTGCATCATCTCCGTGCAGTGCAGTCAGATGGTCTGGTGCGAAGCATTTATATCGGTTCTACACACAGATCAGCTCTTGCGCTGTCTCAAAATATCCGCAAATTCTTGCGGTTATTAAGTTAATTAAATCTTAATCTCGATATCAACACCTGCAGGCAGGTTTAAACGCATCAACATATCAATTGTTTTTGAATCAGGATCCAAAACATCGATCAAACGATTATGTGTGCGGATCTCAAAATGCTCATGTGAATCCTTGTCAATAAATGCAGAGCGACGTATTGTAAAGCGTTCTATCTTGCTTGGCAAGGGTACGGGGCCCACAACTTGTGCGCCAGTACGTTCAGCGGTTTCAACAATGCGTTTCGCGGATTGATCGAGAACGCGATGATCATAAGCCTTAAGGCGGATACGAATTTTCTGTTTTGCCATTATCTCTCTACCTTACTCAATGATCTTAGTAACGACACCCGCGCCGACGGTCAGACCGCCCTCGCGAATAGCGAACTTGGAACCCTGCTCAAGTGCAACAGGCACAATCAACTGGACGGTC
>VFKN01000058.1 GCA_009885525.1 Anaerolineaceae bacterium
CCCCGCCCGCCGTGGGTACGACAGCGCCGCCGGCTGCATTGGTGGGTGTGGCGGGCACGTCTGCGGGAGCGACAGTAGCCGGAACAACGACTCCTCCGACCGGTGTGGTGGCGATGACTTGAGGGGTTGCAACTGCGCCGCCCCCGGCTGCCGCTGTTTGCGCGACAGCGGTCTGCTTTGCAAACTCTTCAATTTGTGCCATTGGATTATTACCAGGCAATGGGGACACAAATACGGCAGCGGTGGGTTTTTTATTTGGCGATTTGGTCGGTGCGGAAGATAATGATTGTTTACATGCAGATAGCAGCATGGTGGATACTGCAAAAATGAAGATGATTAGCAAGCCGCGTTGTTTATGACTCATGGTTACTCCTGTTGTGTTTTCATATGTATTCAAGGCGCGATGGTAGCACATGACCATTAAAGCGTCAAGCCGTTATCGGGAATTGTATGTAAACGACAATTTTTCATCTTGCATTTAAAAAGCAGGAAGTGCAAACGCCGGTTTCATTGATAAAAAAGAAAGTTCATTTACAGCGGGAATTACTTTTGGATTTTCACGTTGCGCGTATTGCAGGACAAGAAATACTTTTGGGTTATAATTTCTGCATCTAATGATCGGCAGGTTGGCGTCTGCTCGCCTGCGCTGCGCCACACCTGCCCTAGCGGGCGGCGCTAGGGAACGCGCATCGTCCCGATGGTCTTTCGGGGGGGCGGTGCAAGTGTCGTTCCTCGCAGTGACATATCTTTTGGAGTATTGGGAAAACTTTTCTGGAGGATTATATAGAGTGATATTATCTTGATAATTTGACGAAATAGTTTTTACGCATATTGAGGATCTCCCTATTTGGGGAGATCCTATTAGAGAGTGTTTCTTAAGTGACTTCAACTTCTTTTTTGTACACGGATTTGACGGATTGCACGGATAAACGCGGATCTTTAAAGATTTTTCCGTGCGCGAAGCGTCCGCGAAATCCGCGCCATCCGTGTACAAAAAGGGCTTTAAGAAACAGTCTCTGAGGCATCTCTTATTTCCTCCTTTTCGCCACATACACCTTCACCGCTTCGCGCACGAACTCGCTCAAATCGGGAGCGACCTTTTCGTAGTTCTCGCGAAAACGCGGATCGTCGTTGTATAAATCCGCCAGCCCAAGCAGTTGATCGTCGTTCGGACTCCAGAAATACTGCATGTGATCATGCCAGCGCGCGATGACCGCCTGAACTTCTTTGCTCCCCGCGCCTTTGGACATGGCAGCAGCGAGGTCCACATAAATGGATTTGCCCTCTGCGAGGATGGCCTCCTTTTTATCCTTCGAGTAGGATTTCCACTTGCGGTTGGATTCGCGCACTGTTTCGGGGTCGTACTTCTGTTCGGCTTCCTGCGCGAGTTTTTCCTGTTCCTCTTCGCTAAAGCCTTCGAATAGATTCTTGTTGCTCATTTTATTTTTTCCTTTCAAATGTTCGATGGTATTGTCCACGGTTCTGAGCAGGCGCTGTGTGCGTTCCATTTGTTTCTTCAACGACTGCTTGTGACTCTCCAGCGCGGATAGCACATCGAAATCGCGGCGTCCCATGATTTTGCGGATGTCTTCCAGCGGCATATCCAACTCACGGTAGAAGAGGATTTGCTGCAAGCGCAGCAGGGATTCCTCCCCGTAATAGCGATAGCCGTTATCGCCGATACGGGACGGCTTGAGGAGTCCGATCTCGTCATAGTGATGCAGGGTGCGCGGGGTAACGCCTGCAAGCGTGGAGAGTTGTTTGACAGTGAACATGGGGTTAATATAAACCCTCACGTAACGTTAATGTCAAGAGCGGAAAAGTGTCAAGTTCCAGGCGTCAGGTGTCAGGTACAATACTGGCATGGATGAATTAAATATTATTTTCAAAGACGCGCACATCATTGTGATTAACAAACCCGCCGGGCTTTCCGTCCTTACCGAAGGCTGGGAACCTGACGCGCCGTACCTTGTGAAACAGCTGGAAGAAAAATTGGGAACTGTCTGGGTCGTGCATCGCCTCGATAAGTTCACCAGCGGCGTGATCGTCTTCGCATTAACAGCCGACGCGCACCGCTCGCTCAATATTCAATTCGAGAAACATGAAGTCGAAAAGGTGTACCGCGCCATCACGGTCGGAGTCCCCGGCTGGAAGGAACGCGTTACAAAATTTCCGCTGCGCGTTAACGTGGGGCATAAACACCGAACAATGGTGGATAACAAAAACGGCGTGCGCGCCGAGACGAGATTCAGGGTCTTGAATTATGTCCAGATTTCCCCCGAACTGGCGGAAGGCGCGGCATTGGTGGAAGCCTCGCCCATGACCGGGCGCACGCATCAGATCCGCGTCCACGCGTATGCGCTGGGATTCCCGCTTTTAGGCGACACTTTATACAGCGCGCCCGAAACGGATATCATCGCGCGCCCCGCTTTGCATGCATATCATTTATCTTTTAATCATCCTGTGTCAAATGAGCGGGTGAAATTTACCGCGCCTTATCCTGATGACTTTGCGGCAGCGTTAAAACGTTTAAAACTTTAAACCTGTATTTTTGTCAATCGAAAACATAAGAGCCAGCTCGCCGCTGGCTCTTACTTTGTGAACTTCGTGTACTTTGTGTTTAAGGATGTTTACTGAAAATATCCCAGCGCCAGCCTGAGCCGTTCGCCCGTGTCATCGGGTGCATCTTTGGGAATAGTTTGCAACGCGGATTGTGCTTCGACCACCGAGTAGCCCAGCGAAGTTAGCGCGGCGAGGACTTCACTATCAGTATCCGAGATGGCAGCGAGTTGAGAGAGTGCATCTGTGGGTTTGAGTTTATCTTTGAGATGCATCGCAATCTTCTGCGCGGATTTTTTACCAACGCCGGGCACGCGCGAAAAAATATCGGGTTCATCAGCAAAGACCGCGCGCTGCACTGCATCCAATGTCATGGTTGAAAGAACCGAAAGCGCAACTTTGGGACCAACTCCATCCACGCCGAGTAGCATGTGGAAGAGTTCGCGGTCGGCTTGCGATTCAAAGCCGTAGAGGATAAGCGCATCTTCGCGCACGACAAGATGAGTGAAGAGGAAAATAATTTCACCCGCTTTCACACGTCCGCGCAAAGGCGCAGGGGCAAAGACTCTTAATCCCACGCCGCCGACTTCAACGACGAGGGCGTTATCTTCAATTTGGGAGATTTCTCCGCGAATGGTTGCTATCATGGTTCTATTTTAACCCCTTTAACCACAAAGGACACGAAGTACACAAAGGTTTTTTCCTTAAATCCTTCGTGCCCTTTGTGTCCTTTGTGTTTAATCGTATCGTTTTGTATTTAAATGCGTGATCGCAATGGCGAGCGCGTCGGCGGCATCATCGGGTTTGGGGATGCTGTCTAATTGGAGCAGAGCGCGCACCATGTCCTGCACCTGGCGTTTATCCGCGCCGCCATAACCAGCCACGGCTTGTTTCACTTCGTTGGGTGTGTACTCAAATGGTTCGATCTTCGCTTTTTGTAAACAGAGCATGATTACGCCGCGTGCCTGTCCCACTGCCAGGGCGGTCTTGACATTACTTGAGAAGAATAATTTTTCAACTGCGGCGGTGTCGGGTTTATGTTTTTTGAGTAGTTTTTTGAGATCGTCAAATAACATTTCGAGGCGTGCGGCTGCGGAGGCATCTTTTGGGGTGGCGATAATACCGTAGGAAACAGAGACCAAATCCCCGTTAGGCATGAGGCGCACGAGTCCATATCCAGTTGTGGCGGTGCCGGGATCAATTCCGAGGGCGAGGGTCATTAAATAATGTAGAGACGTTGCAATATCCGTAGAGACGTTGCAATGCAACGTCTCTACGGATATTGTTACGCGGCTTCGAGAGCGGCAAGGGCTTCGTCTGAAACTTTGACGTTGTGGAAGACATCCTGCACGTCGTCGAGTTCTTCGATGGCTTCAACCATACGCATGAATTTCAAAGTGGATTCGACATCGAGTTCGATTTCCTGCTTGGGGATCATGCGCAGACCGGCTTCGTCGGGATGCACATGCACCTGATGCAGCGCATCCGCGATGGTTTTGAAGGATTCAACGGGGGCGTAAATTTCGATCGTGTCGACGCCGTCGACCACATCATCTGCGCCGATGACGATGCCGAGTTCAAATGATTTGTCAAAAGAGAATTGGCTGGAGGGAAAAGCAAAATAGGATTTACGGTCAAATTGCCAGCCGACCGCGCCGACTTCCGCCATGTTGCCGCCGTATTTGCTGAAGGCGTGACGCATATCGGGGACGGTGCGGTTGCGGTTATCTGTGACGCAGGTGACCATCAGCGCGGAGCCGTGCGGGCCGTAACCTTCGAACGTGATTTCTTCAAAGACGGTGGCGTCTTTGTCTTCGCCGGCACCGCGCTTAACGGCGCGCTCGATATTATCCTTGGGCATGTTTTCTGCGCGGGCTTTATCGATTGCGAGGCGTAACCGAAAATTCGAATCAACATCACTGCCGCCTTCGCGGGAAGAAATTACGATTTCACGAGCGAGGCGTGTAAAGATCGCGCCGCGTTTTGCGTCGGCTGCGCCTTTTTTGCGTTTGATGGTAGACCATTTTGAATGACCAGACATAGGAGACTCCTTACAAGGTTACTTTACCATTCACTGCATCATTACCAGATTTTTTGGCAAAAATTGCGGACAAAAGGTTTGTTTTTTAGATTGAGTGTTTATGTGGTACTGTGTAAGCTGCAAAATTATACTACACAAAAATTCGCGGTTTTTTGAAATTTGGCCGCATTGTGACTGATCTATAGGATGATATAATTTCGAAAATTCAATGGTCATATTGATAAACTAAACTAGAAAAGGATGTGTATTATGGAATATTGGGAAGTAGGTCATCGCGCATTTGCATACTGGGATGAAGACGAATATTTTTATCCTGCCACCATCATTAGCATTGAGGGCGAAGATATTTTCGTCCGCTTTGATACCGGCGAGGAAGAATGGACTGACGCCGAGTATCTTGAAGAATACATGGCTGAGGTGGGCGAAGAAATCGAGTGTAAATACTCCCAGGACGATATGTATTACAGCGCGACCATCCTTGAAGTGGATGGGGAACGCATTCAGGTGGAATTTGAAGATGGTGTCGTAGAATGGTCTACGCTAAATCGCGTACGGTTTTACCTCGACTAAACAATTGAGAAATAAAAAGGCTCATTCGTAAAGAATGAGCCTTTTTATTAGTACGGTTTCTCCAACAAGCCTTCCAATATTTTTTTGGAGGATTCATCAACCACCGCGTGCTGACTGCCGCCATGCGAATCCATCGTGACCACAACGGGGAAATCCTTGACTTCGATGACCCACATCGCTTCGGGCACGCCAAACTCCATTTTGAAAACGCCGTGGACTTTTGTAACGGTCTTGGCGATATAGGAAGCCGCACCGCCGATCGCGTGGAGATATGCGCCCGGCGTTTCTGCGCAACCCTTCAAGGTCTTCGCGCCCATACCGCCTTTGCCAATCACACCTTTCACGTTGAAATGTTTCATCACATCGGCCTGATACGGTTCCTCGCGGATCGAGGTGGTGGGGCCTGCGGCAACAAATTTATATTCCTTCGTATCGAGTCCCGAAACGACCGGCCCGCAGTGGTAGATGACCGAGCCGTTCAATAATTTTTTCAACTCTTCGTACACTTCCAGATCATCGCCCTGCGGTGCGCGCGTTTTCTTGATGAACGTTTCGATCATCCACTTGTGCGCGGCATCGCGCCCTGTGACCATAATTCCTGAAAGTTCAACCGCGTCGCCCACTTTCAAATCACGAATAACATCATCACTGATTGGGGTTGTTATTGATTTCATTGATTCTCCTTTTATAAAGACCTGACAGGTTCCCACTCAGTTCTAATTAACCCACAAGACTTTTATTCACAAGAGCCATGATTAACATTCGTCTTAATGAAACCTGTCAGGTCTAATCATCAATCGTAAATTATCTCTTCGCCCTTCAAGGTCATCTTGCGGCGACGATATGCCCAGCACATATAGGAAACCGAAACAAAATACGAAGCGGGCAAACGGCTCAAGCCGATAATCTTGGTATCCAGCACGGTAGTCTTGCCGCCGAATCCCATTGGGCCAATGCCCATCTCATTGGCTTCACTCGTCAGGCGTTCTTCTAACTGCGCAAGATTTGGGTCTTCATTGCGTGTGCCCATTTCACTGAACAATACTTCCTTCGATTTAATGTACGAAGACCCGCGATCACCGCCAATGGAAACTCCGAGAATTCCCGGCGCGCAGCCCTGCCCCTGCGCCTTTTGCACCGCATCCAAAACGACTTTGCGCACGCCCGCGAGATCGCGTCCCGCGCCGAGAGAATTATCGGGCAGCGAATATTGACGTCCCACGTTTTCGCAGCCGCCGCCCTTGAGCATCAACTCGATCACGAGATCATCGCCCTCGGTTTCTTCAAAATGCACATACGGAAAATCATCACCGCCGAGATTGTTGCCCGTGTTTTTATCGTAGACCGCATCCACGGCATTCGGGCGCATAAAGGATTTTTTCGTCGCCTCCACCATCGCCGCGCGGATTTGCGCTTTGAGTTGGATGGTTGACCAGCCCACGGGATAATGCACCTGAAAAATCGGCGTGCCGGTATCCTGACAAATCGGCGTGGACTGCGCGCGCGAAAGTTCGATATTCTTCATGATGGTTTCCAGCGCGCCGCGCGCCGCGGAGCCGGGCGCTTCTTTTTCGATCGACTCGCGCAGCCGCTTCTCCACATCAGGTGGAAGACTCGAAGACGTGCGCCGGATCAGTTCAAGGATTTCATTGGTTAAATCTCGCATAGGGTGTGCCTCCATTTATTTTATTGTACGGCTTAAAGATGAAATGTCCAGTGCCAACCCTTACTTTCGTCAGGGATGAACATCACACAATTTCATTTATATAATTTCTTGCTCAAGCCGCCGTCCTCGGCGGCGGGACGCCACGAGAGCGAGCATCACACAATTCCGTTCGTATAGTTCACCGAATCGCGGTAAGGGAACACATACGAAAACACTTTCTCATCAACCAAAAATTTATCCAGCGAGCCAAAGCGCCGCGCAATTTCTGCCGTCGTTATTTTATGCCGCCTGCCTTCGACCTTAAGAAATTGCTTCGGAAGATTCGGCGCAAGCCAGCCCGTAAGCGACGAAACGATTTGGAATAAATCCCGAATAGAATCGTTCTCGCGGTTCGGGTCAGCCCACTGACATTGATATCCGCTCAGATTATAGTGACGCGACGTGACCTGCCCCGAGTTTGTCACCAGCGGATTTTTTCTCAGCGCCGGGAATATTTCCTTCTGCAAAGATTCCTCGAAGCCGGGTAAATCCACGCGCTCGGTCATATTCAACAAATAATCGGACTTGAAATAATCTTTCACCCACTCAATTGCATTTTGACGAAAACGATGCCCCTGCGCATTGATAAAAGCCGAATCCGCCAGCCACATCATAAATTTTGCGCTGCGCGATAAATCACTTTCGCCAAACAACCACACCAAAAAGTGGATCGTCCCCAGCGGATATTTTCTCTTGAAATTAGAAACATTAATCCCCCGAATAAAATTCGGGTTTAATGATCTTGCATGTCCCGCCAAAACATCCGCTGATTTTTGTTCCAAAATATGATGACCAAGACTAAAGATATTAGGGTGATAAATATCCAAATCTATCGCCTCGTAATGTCCCACAAAAAACTTATCGATGAAATTTTCTTCATTCGCAGAATACCAAAGTGTTTTGTAATCATATACCGCCGCCACATCCCAGCCGAATTTATTTTTCAAAAAACAAGCCGAGATGACCGAATCAAGATCGTTGCCGATCACCATGCCCTGCATAGAATCAGGATTGGCGAATGGAGGGAAGGATTCAATAATCCGGGAACGATCTGAAGAATTTGTGTTTCGCAGGATGGGCATATTTCTTCTCCAATAAAGCGATTATAAACTGCCATCCTACCGTTGCACATATCCGTTCATCCGTTATTATCCGTTGGAAAATCCGTTATACTCACGCGCATGCAAAGTCAATTCATACAAACGAATAACATCAACCTGCACGTATTGACCGATGGACCCGAAAACGGGACGCCGGTCATTTTGTTGCATGGCTTCCCCGAATTCAGTTACGGCTGGAGAAAGCAAATCCCGGCATTGGTGGGGGCGGGCTTCCGCGTCATCGTCCCCGATCAGCGCGGATATAACTTATCGGATAAGCCGAAGCGCGTTTCATCTTACGCTGTAGATATTCTTGCGCAGGACATCATCGGGTTGTTCGATCATTTTGGGATTGAGAAAGCAAAATTGGTGGGACATGATTGGGGCGCGGTCGTCGCGTGGAGCGTGGCGCTAAATCATTCTGCGCGGCTGGAAAAACTCGCGATCCTGAATGTCCCGCATCCCGATGTGATTACGCGCTTCATCTTGGAAAATTCCGGACAGCGAAAAAAATCGTGGTATGTGTTCTTCTTCCAAATTCCGTTCTATGTAGAGTGGATGTTAAGCAAAAATGATTTCCACAACCTCGCGCGGATGTTGGTTGGTTCGGGGCGAAAAAGTACGTTCACAAAAGATGATCTTGCAGAGTATAAAAAAGCCTGGTCGCAAAAAGGCGCGCTGACCGGCATGTTGAACTGGTATCGCGCCATTTTTCGGCGCAGCCTGAAATATACGTTTCAAAAAAAATCCATTCCCGTGCGGCGGGTGACAACTCCCACATTGATGTTATGGGGCAAACGTGACGTGGCGCTCAGCCATGAGATGGCGCAGCCGTCGATTGATCTGTGTGATAACGGCAAATTAATCTTTTTTGATAAAGCCACGCATTGGGTGCAGCACGATGAAGCCGATGCGGTCAATAAAAGTTTAATCGAGTTCCTGAGGTAACATGCCGATCCTTGCGCTGATCCTGCTTTTCGTTTCCGCAGCCATGCACGCGCTGTGGAATTTTTTACTCAAGAGCGCAGAGGAAAAATATATCGCCATGGGCTGGCAGGTGATCTTAAGCGGAATATTTTCATTCGTGATTCTTGTCTTCACTGGTTTGCCGCCAAAAGAAATGTGGGGATTTGCGATCGTCAGCGCGGTGCTTGAAGCCATCTATTTCATTTTGCTTTGCATCGCATATAAAGACCATGATTTTTCGCTGGTCTATCCCATCGCGCGCGGAGCGGCGCCCGCGCTGCTGGTTTTATGGTCTGCGATTTTCCTGCGCGAAGAATTAACCGCAGGCGGATATATCGGCTTGGCGATGATCACCGGCGGGATCATCACGATCGGCGCGACGACGCTGCTCAACAACCACGAAGAGAAACCGCACCTCAAAGGAATCCTGACCGCGTTATCGGTCGCGCTGATTATTTCCATTTACACATTCATTGACGGCACCGCCGTCAAAAGCGGACCCACGCTGCAATATGGATTGTTCATGTTTGTGATGATTCCCTTTGTGACCACGCCTTATATCACGCGCAAATACGGCTGGAGTCCCTTTGCTAAGATGTGGAATCAAAAGCGCGGATATCTGCTGCTCGGCGGCGCGCTGGGACTCGTGGCGTATATGCTGGCGCTGTTCGCTTATACCTTTGCCCCGTTGAGTTACTCCGGCGCGATCCGCGAAGTGAGCGCGGTCATCGGCGCATTTTTGGGTTGGCGGTTTTTGAAAGAGGAAATGGGCGGCATCCGCGTGGTGGGCGCAGCAATTGTATTTGCCGGTGTGATGGTAATCGCGGTGTTTGGATGAAGAAATAATCATGTCATCCCTTCGGGATTATGAAAATGCATTGCACGAATCTATAATCTTGTTACCCCTTCGGGGTTGCAAAACATCGAAAGCGAAGAAAATAATCCCGATATTACGCTATTAATTCACTGCATCTATAATCAGTACTTCACGAAAAGACTTCGTAGTTGCGACTTTAGTCGCTTTTTAGCCGAACGACTGAAGTCGTTACTACGTTTTCGTGATCTACTGATAATCAGGTCACCTTCGAGGTTTTAGTACACGATGGCAATTGAGGAAATAATCCCGAAGGGATGTCATGATTATAGAATTTAAAAAAATTATTCAGAACCCCGAAGGGGTATCATAAAGGATAAAACCATGCCAAATCAAAATCAAATTTTTCCTGAACCAACGGTGGGTGTTTTTATCTTCAACAAAGCGGATGAAATACTGCTGCTGGTGAGTCATAAATTTCCGGGCAAGTATGTTGTGCCCGGCGGTCATGTGGAGTTGGGCGAGAAGTTGGAAGAAACCGCGATCCGCGAGGCGAAGGAGGAAACGGGGTTGGATATTTACGGGTTGAAGTTCATCAACTTTCAGGAATTTATTTATGACCCGTCATTTTGGAAGCGGCGACATTTCATCTTTTTCGATTATTTGTGCAGGACGGATTCACTCGAGGTGCAGCTCAATGACGAGGCTGAGGAATATATTTGGGTGAAGTTGGAATCCGCGCTGAATCTTGCGCTGGATGAATATACGCGGGTGTCAGTCCAAAAAATCATCGCGGGAAATTTGTCACAGGATTAGCGTGAAGAAAAAGTGATTGCAGACTTGTGCAAAAATGGTAAGATAAGTGTATGAAACCGATTTTGTTGCACAGCCTTTTAGGCATCGCCGCGAATCAGTAAACCTGATGGGTACACACGTACCTGTCAGGTTTTTTATTTCATGACCAAGGAGAAAAAATGCAGACACCCTGGGAATATCGTTATGCCCATCGCACACAAAAAATGGGGAGTTCGGTCATCCGTGAATTGTTGAAGTTTACCGAACAGCCCGATATTATTTCTTTCGCGGGTGGATTGCCCGCGCCGGATGTTTTTCCGATCAAGGAGTTTCGCGAGGCTTGCAATGAAGTGCTGGAGCATCAAGGCGCGCAGGCGTTGCAGTACGGAACGACCGAAGGCTACCGCCCGCTGCGCGAGATGATCTCACGGCATAATGCGCGCTTCAACGTAGAAGTGACCGCGGACAACATCATGATCACCTCCGGCTCGCAGCAGGCGCTGGATTTTCTCGGCAGAGTCTTCATTAATCGCGGGGATTACATCGTGGTGGAATCACCCACTTATTTGGGGGCGTTACAGGCGTGGAACGCATACGGCGCGCAATATATTTCCGTGCCTTCAGATGAACACGGCATGATCGTGGAAAAATTGGAAGAGGCGCTGCGCATCGGACCCAAGTTTATTTATGTTCTGCCGAATTTCCAAAACCCCTCCGGTTCTACAATGAGCCTCGAACGCCGCAAACGTTTGATCGTGCTGGCGGATCAATATGGCGTGCCTATCGTTGAAGACGATCCTTATGGTCAGCTGCGCTACGACGGCGATCACATTCCATCGGTTGCGACTCTCGACAGCCGTTATCGCAATGAAACGAATGGGGAATATACCGGCAATGTCATTTATCTAAGCACATTTTCAAAACTACTTTCGCCCGGTCTGCGCCTCGCGTGGGTGATCGCGCCGTCGGAGGTTATCCGTAAATTGGTGATGACCAAACAAGCCGCGGATCTGCATACCTCATCATTCAATCAATTTGTGGCATACGAAGTTGCCAAAGGCGGATTTTTGGATGAACATGTGAAAGTAATCCGCGCGACGTATAAAGAGCGCCGCGACGTCATGCTTGAGATGATGGATGAAATGTTCCCGCCCGAAGTGCGCTGGACAAAACCATTGGGCGGCATGTTTTTATGGGGCGTAATGCCCGAACATATTGACGCGGCAGAAGTCCTCAAAGTAGCGCTTGAACGCAAAGTGGCATTTGTACCGGGCGCAGCCTTCCACTCGAACGGCAACGGAAAGAACACCATGCGACTCAATTTTTCATTCTCATCACCGGATGTGATTCGCGAAGGAATTACAAGGTTGGGTCTTACGTTGAAAGAAGCAGTGAAGAATGGGCATAAGTGAGTAGAGACTGGGGATCAGGGATTAGGCGAACAGGTATACAAGTAGAAATGTAAACATGTAAACATGTAAAAGAAACCCCACTCCATTACAGAGCGGGGTTTCTTTTACCATTCACTATTCTCTATCATCTACTCTTCCACATATGGGACATAATCCGCGCGGGCGATGCCTTGTTTGATGGCGGTCTCCGCCACGGCGCGGGCAACGGCGAGATGAACTTTTTTATCCAGCGGGCTGGGAACCAACTCGCCGGGCGGAGTCATCTCGGCGATGACGTGCGCGGCGGCGAGTAACATCTCGTGGGTGATTCTCGGTGCGTTGGAATCCACCGCGCCGCGGAAAATACCGGGGAAGCCTAAAACATTGTTGACCGATTTTCCATCCGCAGCAAAAGCCGCGCCGTGTTCCATCGCGACTTCGGGATCGATTTCGGGATTTGGATTCGACAGCGCGAGAATAATCTGCCCTTTGCGCACCATCTCCGGTTTGATGAGATTCGGCGCGCCGGTGGTCGCGATAACGATATCGCATTCCGCCATGATTTCTTTAAGGTTCGATTTTTTCCCGCCCGCCTTTTCAAAGCGATCGAGTGCCTCCGCGCTCAAGTCCGCGCCATAAACGGGATTGCCCGTCAGGCGCATCATCATCACGCCAATGGCATGACCCGCCGCGCCAAGCCCGATCTGCCCGATGACGGATTTATTTAAATCCTTGCCGGTTTCGCGGGTGGCAACCAACAACGCAGCCGTGCAGACCACGGCTGTTCCGTGCTGGTCATCATGCAAGACGGGAATATCGAGCATGGCCTGTAATCTTTCTTCAATTTCAAAACAGCGCGGCGCGGAAATATCCTCAAGTTGAATTGCGGCAAAGGTCGGTGAGATGGCTGCGATAGCTGCGATGATTTCTTCGGTGTCTTTTGTATTCAATAAAATCGGAATTCCCGAAAGACCGACGAGCGTTTCCATGAGCATGGCTTTACCTTCCATCACGGGCATCGCCGCTTGCGGACCGATATCGCCAAGCCCAAGCACGGCAGTCCCGTCGGTGACGATCGCAACCATGTGACTGATGCTGGTATATAAACGCGCCTGCAACGGATCTTTGGCGATGCGCAGACAAACCTCCGCGACGCCGGGTGTATATACGCGGCGCAGCGTGGTCAGCGAGTCGATGGGAAAGCGCGAGCGGATGGCGATCTTCCCTTTATGATGCAGCTCAAGGACTTCGTCGCGCACTTCGATAATGCGCGTACCTTCGTTTTCATGCATCGCCGCGATGATGGATTCCAGCTGCTGTTCATCCTCGGCGGTAACGGTAATATCACGCACCACATTTTGCGAGGTTTCCGTTACCAGCACGATGCTGCCTGTGCTTCCGCCCGCTTCGGCGATGGCGGTCAATAATTTTCCAAGTATGCCTTTTTTCTGTGAATTCCGCACGCGCACGATGCGCATGATCTTGCGTTCCCAAGCCATAGAAGACTCCTTTATGTATATGTTGGATATTAAAATGTTATATCCATTTTAACGTAAATACCGCGAACGGTTTTACCGCTTGTCCCATAATTTCCACCAATAAGTTTAGTTATGCGGTACCCTGTAAGTTCGCGGTATTGAATGTGTGTATGCTAAAAATATCAAGCCCCGGCGGACTGTGCTTCGGGTAAATGAAGCAAGGTAATGGGGATTGCCTCTGAAAACGAAGGTGTATATGTGGAGAGGGATAAAATTTCTTTCACCGGCGAATTGGAAATGATGTCCATAACGATCTCTCTCAATTCACCGGAAAGTTGAGCAATCCCAGTCAACGGAAAACTGCGTGGACCGAAATCTGCTTTTTGAATAAGAATGGAATAATTCAAAAAAGTGATCCCGATCGCTTTTTGCCGGATTTTATCAATCCTCAGCAAAATATTATCGTTTAATTCAATCCCCGTTGCTTTTGCATCAGGCTCAAAAGAAATGTAAAGCGTATCGCTTGTTTCATCGTAATTTATGATCGGTTGAGACATATTGTTACGCTATTTCTTTCTGATAGGAGGTCACAATAAAATTATGAAATTCAATTTCTCCCACCTCTTGTTCTTGCAACTTAAACAAAACGATTGCGACAATATGGGTGTTGTCCATGGGAAGATTATCAAATGCTTTCACATAACGGTATTTTTGCGGACTCAGAGAGTCTTGTTTTCGCGAACCTTTTTGAATTGTCTCTTTTAATTCTTCTTCGTAATCTTTCATCTCAGGGTGATTGATGGATGCGATGATATGTTCCCATCTTTCCTGAGTAAGATAAATACTGTTTCCAAATCTATCAAGAACTGTCCAACGAATTCCTTGAGGTATTTTTGATTCTATCACTTTTGTTTCAATATTCTTTCCAGTTCGCCAAACGATCTGATCACCGCGCATTCCACATCGGGGAATAAATGGGTGGGGTCATAAAGAACCGGGGTGATGCCCGCACGCTGCGCGCCAACCACATCCGCGAAATAGTTGTCGCCCACATACATCGTCTCAGCGGCGGATGTGCCGGCCAATTCCAATGCGCGCTCAAAGATGACGCGGTGCGGCTTGAAGGAGTTGAATTCTCCGCCAGCGATTGCGAATTTAAAATACGAGTCCAGATTCAATTCTTTTAATTTATCCAAATAAGGCTTTTCACGATTTGAAGCCATGCCTAGAATATATCCTGCGGCTTTCAAAGACTCCAAAAGTGTAAAGGCATCCTCGGGCACAAACGCTTTGGGCTTGTGCGACTCAGCCATGTACGCCGAAACTTTGGGAGCGAGTTCAATGGCCTCCGATGCCGGTATGCCCATCGCAGCTAAACGCCGCTTTGAGAAGTTCACCCAAAAAGATTTATCGTCAATATAGATTTTCCCATCGGTCTGAATTTCAAGTGAGTGGGCGAAATAAAAATGCGTCCAATGTTCGGAGCGGACTCTGTCTTCCTCCGAAATATTAAACCCCAAATTGCGGACATAACTTACGAAAACCTCCCCGCTTGAGGGGAGGTGATGATGAAGCGTGCCGTCAAGATCAAACAGGATCGCCTTGATGTTTTGCATTGACAAAATACTATCCTCCAATTTCACTCATCGTGCGGTTCAGTGCAATCACGCCATCGGCAAGTCCGTGTCCCCAGGGTTTTTCCCAAACGCCGTCAAGCAGCAAACGGCGTAATTCTTCCATCGATGCGCCCGCGCGTAACGGCGTGAGCAAATCCACTTCCTTTTCGCGCAAGAGACACAGACGCAATTTTCCATCAGCGGTCAGGCGTGCACGCGTGCAAGCCGAACAAAACGGATGCGTAACCGATGAAATAAAACCTACATCACCCTTCGCGTTATGAATATGGAAGACCTGCGCTTCGCCGTCGAGTTTACCGTTATTGGCAACTTCCAATTTTCCAAATTTAGATTCGATGCTGCCCTGAATTTGCGCCATTGTAATGACCTGATTGACCTGTAAATCCGTTGCGCCGCCGAAGGGCATCATCTCGATGAAACGCATCTGCCACGGATGGTCAATGGTCAGCGCGGCGAGGTCAACGACATCTTCTTCGTTGTATCCTTTGACAACAACGGCATTTAGTTTTATGGGCGTAAGTCCCGCTTTCTCAGCGGCGAGGATGCCTTCCCAAACTTCTTCAAGTTTTCCCCAGCGGGTTAAGCGTTTGAATTTATCAGGATTAAGTGTGTCGATGCTGATGTTCACGCGCTGCAAACCGGCATCCGCAAGGGGTTGCGCAATCTTCTTAAGCAGCAATCCATTGGTGGTCATGGAAACGGAGCGGATACCCTCAGTGGAGGAAATTCCGCGCACGATTTCCACGATGTTGGCGCGCACCGTCGGTTCGCCGCCGGTTAATCGGATCTTGTCAAAACCGAGGCTGGCAAACAGCTTCGTAAACAGGAAAATCTCGTCGTCCTGCATGAGGTCCGCGTTGGGGCGAAAGGTCATATCCTCGGGCATGCAATAAATGCAGCGCAAGTTACAATGGTCGGTAAGGCTGATACGCAAGTAGTGAATGTTTCTTCCAAAACGGTCAATTGCCATAATGTGTAAATTATAACCATATTATATGAAATTTCATATCCGCAATTGACGCGCCCTGTCACCCGTGCTATTATCCTGACAGCATTTATTTCAATTTATTAAAGGAGTTATTATGAGTTTTGAATTTATTCTTCGTATTATTGGTATGGTTGTTCTGGCACTTGCCGGCGGATATTGGGGATTTGATGTCACCAAACTTAATCTAAACGCTACTTCAGATGAAATCTGGCGCGCCACGCTAACCTTTGGTCTGGTCGGCGCGCTGGCAGGTTTGATCCTGACCCCCTATTTCACCACACGGCCTGTACGCAAGTTGCGCTCCATTCTCGGCAGGCTTGCCGCTGAAAGTTTATTTGCGTCCTTGACAGGTTTGATCATAGGAATGCTCGTGGCCGCATTGCTGTCTTTTCCGCTTTCGCTTCTGCCGCATCCATTGGGACAAATATTGCCGTTCATTGGCGTATTGATCTTTTCCTATTTCGGCATCACCATCTTTGTGATGCGCCAGGGCGACATTATGGGCTTGGTCAGCACGCTGAGCGGGCGAACCGAAGGCGGCAGTTCATCTTCATGGACCAACCTCAACCGCAATATTTTGCTGGACACCAGTGTGATCATTGACGGCCGCGTCGCGGATATTGCCAAGACCGGATTTTTACCCGGCACGCTGCTCATTCCGCGCTTTGTGTTGAATGAATTGCAGTACATCGCCGACTCACCGGATGGAATGCGCCGCCAGCGCGGAAGACGCGGCATGGAAGTCCTGGCCGAATTACAGAAACTCCCCAACGTGCTCGTGCGCATCTCGGATATTAACGTGGAAGGCGTGCGCGAAGTGGATGATAAGCTGGTTGTGCTCGGAAAGCAGCTCAAATGCCCCGTGCTGACAAATGATTACAACCTTAATCGCGTCGCCGAATTACAAGGTGTGACAGTGTTGAACATCAACGAGCTGGCGAACGCGGTCAAGTCTGTTGTGCTGCCGGGCGAAGCGCTGCGCATCAACATCATGCAGGAAGGCAAGGAACACAGCCAGGGAGTCGGCTACATGGAAGACGGCACAATGGTGGTGGTTGAGAACGGTAAAGATTTCATCGGCGAGTATATAGAAGTGAACATCACCAAGGTGCTGCAAACAGCCGCCGGGCGCATGATCTTCGGGCGGGTGGATGAAGATCACAGGAATGGGAACGGAAAAAAGAAAAGATAGTGAATAGACGTTATCGGAAATTAAATTGAAGTTCGGGTTTTTGAGTTGAGTTTGTCATTTCGACGAGCGTAGCGAGGAGAAATCTTGTTGCGCCAGCCCCAAGATTTCTCGCTGGCGCTCGAAATGACAACCTGATCGCTAATTCCGATAACGTCTAATGTGTAAAAAGCAAACAGGATGCAAAAAATTGCATCCTGTTTTTATTTTGCAAGTTCGCTTAATTTTTCCCGAACAATTTTCGAATTGTGCCGCACATCTGTGGGAAATTTTTTGGCGAATAGAAACCGTGTGATCTTTGATGCCTGCGGATGGTCTTTGGCTAATTCGATCAATTCTTTTTTGATATTTTCTTTGTTTGAATTACGCGCATCTTTTTCAAGTTCGATCCATAAGACAGGTTCTTGATCCACGCCAACGAGGGCGGTGCGATACACAAGCGGGTGGGTGTTAAATATTCCTTCTATTTGTTCCGTGAACAGCACAGCGTCCTTTGTAATAACACGATGCGATTTTCTTCCGCAATACCATAATATTCCCTGCTCATCGAAATAGCCAACATCGCCGGTGCGGTGGATGATTTCATCTCCGTCTTTGATCTTCGCCAGTTGATTTGCCTCTTCGCGCGCGATATAAGACCCGGTTACAGATTTTCCGCGCACCGTAATTTCACCGACCCCATTGACAGGTTGAATCTCCACTTCGCTGAATCTTTGAATTGCCGAATCGCTAATTTCAATAATTCGCACCTCAATACCATTCACGGGTTTGCCCAAACATATGCCGGCGCCTTTTGCAGTTTCATATTGCGCGTCTTCAAATATCTCGCGACTTTCAACAATGGCAATGGGCAGAACTTCCGTAGCTCCATAAATACCGAATAAATCGGTTTCATCCACAAGCAATTTTCTAAACCTTTCCTGCAAGTGAGTTGGAGCGGGCGCACCAGCGGTGATGACACGTTTGAGACTCGGCAGTTTTATATTATGTTTTATGCCATACCCGGCAAGTTTATCCAATACAACCGGGGAGGCAAACGTATTTGTTACTTTATATTCTTGAATTGCGGATAACGTGCGCGCAGGGTCAATATTTTTGGGGATGGGAAATGTAATGTCGGGAATCACAGATGTCACGCCGAGCAGCGCGTCGATCAATGCGTAGAGTGGAAAAGCGGGCAGGTCAATTTCATCCTGTGTGATGTGAAAAGTCTCGACGAGCATATCCAGCTGCGCGGAAAAATTTGATTGCGTGTAAAGCACGCCCTTGGGTGTGCCTGTACTTCCGCTGGTGAAGATGATGGCGGCGGAGTCAGTGATCATTACTCGGTGATCAGTGGGGCGTGGGGCGTGGGGCGTGGGGCGTGACAGGTGATTAATGGATGTGTTCAGTTTTATGGATTTTTTTCCCCAGCCAAAAATTTTTCTCAAAAGATGCGTGGTGGTGTTGCCGATGAAAATATCGGGTTGGGATTCGTTGATGCATTCGCTGAGTTTTTTGAGGCCGATGGCGGGGTCGACCATAACGGGGATGATTCCTAATTTGAGGAGTGCGAAAACCAGGGAGAAGAAATCCGCGCTGGGGGGAGACATTAGAGCGGCGCGCATGCCGGCGCGCGCATCCAAAGATTGAAGGGCGTGGGCGAAGCGGTTCGTTGAATCCAATAGATTTTGGAAGGTGACCGTTTTCCAGATTCCCTTTTCAAAATAAATGAACGCGGCTTTGTCGGGATGACGCGCCGCGTTGTTTTCGAGCCGTTCAAAGAGTGTGGTCATTCGTTGGGATGGCGCTGCATGTATTTATCGACAAACCAGCACTGGGATGAGACTTGTAATTTATTTTCGCGCGCATAGGCGAGCCCGCTTTTGACAAGTTCGCTGCCGATGCCGCGTCCTTCCAATACGGATGGCACACCCGTATACGCGAAGGTAATGGTTTCGGCGTTGATGTAGTAATCCAATACGGCGGTGTGCGCGTCGATGGTTACTTCAAAGCGTTTTTGGGCTGTGTTGTGAATGACGGTATATGTAATGTTCATTTGCTTTGTGTCTGGCGCGCGATGACGGCGATGTATTCCATGATGATCTTCAGGCCTGCAAAGACAGTGGATTCGGATGGGTCGAGCGGCGGGGCAATTTCAACGACATCGAGGCCGACGAGCGGAAGTCCCTGCATGGATTTAATTAGCGTGAGCACGTCGCGCGAGGTTAAGCCGCCAAACTCGGGGATGCCCGTGCCGGGTGCGACGGATGGGTCGAGGCAGTCAATATCAAGCGAGATGTGGACTGCATCACATTCTTTGAGGATGTTGTGGACACTCTCGGTGATGTTCTTCATGCCGCGTTCGGCAACATCCGCTGCGGTGTAGACATGCACGCCGCCATTCTCGATGGTGTCAATCTCCTGGTCTTCCCACGAGCGCAAGCCAACCATGCAAATATCCCGCGGCTCGATGCCGAATTCAATTCCGCGCCGCAGGACGCAGGCGTGGGATAAATGCGAGCCATCAAAGTCATAGCACAGATCGGGATGCGCATCCACCCATAAAACGCCGAGACGTTTGCCTTTGTAACGCTCACGCTGACCTTCAAAGATGGGGATCGTTACAGAATGGTCGCCGCCAATCAAAATGGGGATGTTGGGAAGGGTTGCTACACGCTGCTGCACGATATTAAAGTCTACGGCGGGATTTGCGATGTTGATATCGCCGAGATCGCAGACGGTCATATCTCGCAGGCGGGTGCGGTCTTCGCTAAAGGGAGTGAGGTGACGCGACCAGAAGCGCAGGCGTTCGGGCGCGAGCGCGGCTCCTTTGCGCGCGCTGGCAAGTCCGTCATAAGGGATTCCTATAATGCTGAAAACAGTTTCATCAGGGGTGAGGTCCGGGCGATGCAGGTCGCCCCATAAATTGTGTGTGCCTTCAATGGTCATGGCGAGTTCTCCTTTGGGTTATTTTACACCTTATGGCCAAATGGCAGGCGGGGGAAATCTATTACTATCCGAAATGTCATTTATTTTGTCCATATTTGGGGGGTGATGTTTAGACAATATAGCTGCTGGAAGCCGAAATCTGTGGATAAGTCGCTTAAAACTGTGGAGAACTACCCTTGTCTGTGGACAATAAGCATAATTGAGCGGCTGGGTCTAAAAGAGCAACCCCCCATATATGGGGGTATGTTGAGTAAAAATCCAATATATGGAAAGACGCGGGAAACTTCGAAAAGCAGGGGGAAAACTGGGGATAAGTTATCCAGTAGATATCCACAGGTGAAAAATATTGGTTAAAACGATCAAACCGAAGGGAGAGGGGTTGGCGCGGTGCAAGCCCCTACAGGTGGGGGAAAGTCGGTTTTATCCACACTATCCACAGGCCCTACTACTATTACGATTCCATATAAATATATAAAATATACTTGAATCTATTAAGTCAATCCAGTACAATTCAAGAGTAAGTTCGTCCCCCACCTTAGCCAACCTTGGGAGGTTGCCATGGATATGATCAAAGTTTCAGCCAACTCCCGTACCTCTGCAGTCGCCGGGGCAATCGCGGGAATCGTCCGCGAACATAAACGGGCAGAAGTGCAAGCCATTGGAGCAGGCGCCGTGAACCAGGCCATAAAGGCTTTGGCGCTTGCGACAGGGTATCTTAAACTCGACGGTATTAACGTTGTCTGCGTCCCCGAATTTGTGGATGTGGAGATCGAGGATAAGGTACGTACTGCCATTAAATTAGTGGTAGAACCGCGCTAAAAATATGTCACTGCGAGGAACGAAGCAGTCCCCCTCTGTTTAGGCGGGAGATTGCTTTAGGAAGAACAGCCTCGCAATGTCATACAAATTAGACAAACGACAGCAGGGTGGCGTATAATTGCCGGAAGTGGTCGCTTTGCGCGTGCGTGAATTTATTTTGCCGCGCCAGGTGAATCCGCTTGGAGTATTACCATGCAAAACTGGAAGAAATTTCCGCGTGTTTTTCTTTTTACCATGCTGATTCTTGGACTCTGCGCGGGGCTTGTTGTTCCGCGCTTGGATGTGGCGGAGGCTGCGCCAAAGGCATTGAATGCTACGGGTGTTGTTATAAGCGAGTTTCGGACAAGAGGACCAAGCGTTGCCAATGCAGCAACAGATGAATTTATAGAAATATATAACCCGACGAATTTAACTATAACTATTGAGGGATTAAAACTTCGTAAATCAAGTGCTTGCGGGAATGCATTTAGCGATATTTATATTTTTCCGACGGGAACAAAATTGTTACCTGGACAGTATTATCTAGTCGCCAGTTTAAATTATAGTGGCGGTGTTATTCCTGATGTTACTTTACCAACGAATATGAGTATTTCGGATACGGGTGGAATTGCTATAACAGATGCCTTTAATACGCCTGTTGACCAAGTTGGGATGTGTGCTGGCACCGCTTATAGAGAAGGCATACAATTACCCGATATAACTACTACTACAGGCCAGAGTTACGAACGCTATCTTGGAGGCCCTTCCGATAGTTGCCAGGATAATAATGATAATTTCAGTGATTTTCAACCAATCAACCCAAGTAAGCCGCAAAATTTATTAAGTACCCGTAGCTTGTGTGGAGTGAAAGTAAACCTCTCATTAACAATGACTGTGGATAATCCTACTCAGATCGTTGGAGGAAATGTAACTTTTACTATTACAGTAAGCAATATAAATAATGCTGCATATAGCACTGCCACAAATGTCACCGTAAAAGACCTGTTGCCTGCCGGGCTGACCTATCAGTCAAATAATCCAAGTATGGGAACGTACAATAATGTCTCAGGAATTTGGACAGTAGGAACTTTGCCCATTAATACCAACGCAACATTAACTCTTGTTGCCAAAGTGGCCGCTTCGAGTTCAAGAACAAACGTAGCAGAAGTGTGGACTGCGGATCAGGTTGATGCAAATTCAACGCCCGGCGATGGAACGGGAATAGATGACTACGCTTCTATTTCAATAACGCTACCCCCGGCAGATTTAAGCCTAACAAAGACAGTAAATAATCCAACGCCAAATGTGGGCGATACTGTAATTTTCACCATCACTGCCAGCAATGCGGGTCCCAATGCCGCCACCAATGTCATTGTGAACGATGTTTTGTCTTCTGCAAATTTTGATAACATCTCAGATGATAGTGGCGGAGCATATACCAGTGCATCAGGTGACTGGGTAATTCCAGCCATTGCTGTTGGCGCTGTCAATAAGAAGACATTGAATATTACTGCGCGGATAATAAGTGGTCTACCGGCAACAAATTCTGCTCAAATCATTTCCGCCGACCAGTCTGACCCGAACATTGTAAATAATTCAGCCTCTGCATCTGTTACGCCCAATAAAATAGCAGGTATGACCATTACCAACACGGTCAATAACTTAACTCCAAATGTAGGTGACAATGTGGTGTTCACAATTAAAGTGAGCAACACATCCGCTACGCTTAATGCAACTGGGGTTAACGTTGCTGCCTTGTTGCCTCCTTCTGGCTTGTCGTTTGTTTCATCCAGTTCTGGAAGTTATACAAGCGCATCAGGTAACTGGGCGATTGGCAATCTTGCCGCAGGTGCAAATGCGACATTGTTTATCACGGCAAAAGTTATAGCAAGCGGACAGATTGACTATTTGGCGGTAGTGTCTTCTGATCAATTTATTGATCAGCCTAAAACCGAGACGATCAACCCTGCTTTAAACACAAACTCAAATTTGAGTTTGTTGCCACAGGAAATTATTAAGTCAAATACAGCGGGAGATGTTGACCTAAAAATTACAATCCTCAATTCAGGGCCCGATGCGGCAAGCAATGTACAAGTCAAGGATTTACTGCCTTCGGGGTTGAGTTATGTTTCGCATTCTACAACTATCGGCACGTATGATAAAACCACAGGAATTTGGAGTATCAGCAGTCTTTCCACCGGCGCAAGCGGCGAGAGTTTAACCATTACCGTCAAAGTATCTTCGACTGGGTCTTCAACGAAAAACTTTGCAGAAGTATGGCAGTCGGATCAGTTTGATACCTCTACACCTGGAAATGGACCGCAGAGCCCCAGCGAAGATGATGAGACCAGCCTTGAAGTCCCCATTGCAGACTTAAGCCTGTCCGAGACTGTAGACATTTCTGGAACAAGCGCCTCAGGAACTGCCATATTTACGATCACTGTAAAAAACAGCGGCCCAGATGCGGTGACAGATGTAAATGTAAAAACTGACTTGCCGTCAAAATCAGTTTACAGTTTCGTCAGCAGTTCGGGAGGATACACATCCACCACAGGGACTTGGAATGTTGGTGCTTTGGCAGATGGCGCAACAGCAACCTTGACGATCACCACGTTTACTTCAGGCCCGCCTGTAACGGTTTGGTCGGAAGTATCATCTTCCAGCGCAGTTGATCCAGACTCTGTCCCGAATAACAACTCGCGCACAGAAGACGATGATGAAGGCAGCCCGTATGCCGATTTAAGTCTTGCGATGGCGGTGGATAATTCAAAACCCAATGCAGGTTCTAACGTCATTTTTACACTTACGTTGAGCAATGCGGGAACCAAAGATGCCACAGGCATAAAAGTAAAAGACTTGCTGCCCACAGGTCTGAAATTTATCACAGCAGTTCCACAAGTTGGCACATATGATGACACGACCGGAATTTGGAATGTTGGCGCATTGGCACAAGGCTCAACCAACGCGAAGACATTAAAAATCACCGCAAACGTTGTAACAAGCGGAAACGTAACAAACGCGGCGGAAATATACGCAGCCGATATGGCTGACCCTGATTCTTTGCCTAATAATGATGTAACCACAGAAGATGATTACGCCCAAATTGTAATTCAGCCTATTTCATCTTCCATGACGATCATTATCAGCGAAGTTGCCTGGGCGGGCACATCAGCTTCTTCTTCTGATGAGTGGATTGAACTTTACAATCCCGGATCTAATCCAATCAATATTACTGGTTGGAAATTAAAAGACAATACGACCACAATTGTGTTATCCGGCAGCATTCCTGCAGGCGGATTTTTCCTTTTGGAAAATAGAGAACAGTCAGTTAATGATGTTCTCTCAGATCAAATTAGCGGCTCTCTAAGTTTATTAAATGCAGGTGAAATACTGAAATTGTTTGATAGTTCAGATAAGCAGATTGATTCCGCCAACTCAAACGGCGGCACATGGCCTGCCGGCAGCTCCACCACTTATGGGACGATGGAAAGAGTTTTTACAGTCTCAGATAGTGACACTGCCTGGATAACCAATAATGGAAAAAAAAGGAATGGACACGATGCGCTTGGAAACAATATTTGGGGTACTCCCAAATTCTCCAGTCCGCCAACACCCATCCCAACTCCAGCTACTGCAACCGCCACTCCTGTAGCGCCCAAAGCCTTGCTCATCAACGAAGTTGCGTGGGCCGGCACAGCCGCAAGTTCATCTGATGAATGGATCGAAATCCATAACCCCGGAACCAACCCCATCAATCTTTCCGGTTGGCAATTGGAAATAAAAAACATCACCACCGGGGCCGTCAATCTCATCCCATTGAACAACTACAAACTTGCTGCAGACGGTTATTATGTGATTGCTCCTAGTTCCACGATATTTCAAGAAAGCGGCATTGTAGATCAAGAATCTTCTCTTGGAGGCCTTAATGATGGCGGTGAAAGAATATGGCTCAAGGATATTAATGGCATCAATGTAGATTCCGCCAATAGCGACAACGGCACATGGCCCGCAGGCAACGCGAACAGCAAAGCCAGCATGGAAAGGTACAAGAAAACTTCAGATTACCCGGATTCAAGGTTTGCATGGCTGACATATGCAAGTGCACAGAATCAGGTTCATGACAAAAATGGGAATGTGATAAAGGGAACTCCGGGGTATGCAAACTGGTCAGACAGCGGCGTTGTCATAACCCCAACCGCAACCCGGGTTCCACCACGTGTTCAAAATACCGCTATTCCTTTGGAAGGCAGGCTCGTCATCAATGAATTCCTCCCGCGCCCCGGTTATGATTGGAACAAGGACGGCAAAGTGGATGTCTATGATGAATTCATCGAGGTTAAAAATATCGGCAATGAAGGCATCAGCCTAAACGGCTGGAGCATTGACGATGCCGCCAACTCAGGTTCAGCCCCCTTTAAACTGCCGAGTATTGCTCTAAAACCCGGTGAAAGAGTTGTATATTTCGGGCTTCAAACCAACATCCTGCTTAGCGATGGCGGCGACACGGTGCGCCTTTTTAACATCAACGGAAGAGAATATGATAAATATATATACTCCGTTGCAAAAGACGAAGATATATCCATTTGCCGCATGCCGGATGGTAACGGTTCGTGGTATCAGGATTGCACCCCC